>RFZR01000175.1 GCA_009920595.1 Alphaproteobacteria bacterium
GTTCGAGATGGGGTTCTGCGACCCACATCAAGAAAGCCGAGACATCCTTTGCATATTGAACAACGGTTTCAGGTGCCTGCGGCTTACCATCAGGACCTTTTTCATAAGTCACCTGTCCGTCAAGCAGCGGAGGCGGCATCGCAATCACATGGCCCGGGAAGTAATGATTGTAATATTTACCTTCCGGCACGGTAAAACCTGCAGGCGCTTCTTCATAACCATGGAGAAGCGCAGTGATGTAATCGACGCCCTGCTCCTGGAATTGCGTGAAAATATCGAACACGAAATTCGGAAAACCGCGCTCATAGGTGCGCGCTTTTGCAATCACCGAGAAGTCCGGCGGATAGGCGCCGCCATTGGCAGCCTGCGCTGTTTGCTTATTCGGGAAGGGTGAAGGCCACAAATCAGCCGGACGTGCGGGACGCTCAAACATATCGCCGCTGTCATTCGGACCGTCTTTAACCTTGTAGGTCGCAGCAAGCGCCTTCACCTGTGCTTCAGAGAAACCCGGACCGCCTTCTTGCGAGAGATTGCGGAAGGCGAGCTTGTTCATCGAATGGCAGCTTGAGCACACTTCGTGAAACACTTTGAAGCCGCGCTGTAATTGCGTTTCATCATATTTGCCGAAGGGGCCCGAGAAGGACCAGTCATTGCGCGGCGGTGTGGCCGCCGTGCCCGCGGCAAAAGCCGCGCCGGTCACGATCACGGTGGCGAGGGAGGCAATCGCCAAGCGTGTTGAAAGGGACGAAATCAGTTTCATCTTTTTAAATCCTTCTCGTCCATTCACGCTTTTTTGCTTGGCTCATGCGCAGCGCCCTGCGGCATCGCAAGCGCTGAACCTGATTTGCCAAGCACCGAATCTGCGATTGAGGCCGGCAACGCTTTTGGCGTTTCAAACAAGCCGAGCAAGGGCAGAACGATGATGAAGTAAGCGAAGTAATAGGCCGTGCAGATGCGCGAGGCGAGCACATACCCGCCTTCTGGTGGCTTCGCACCCAACCAGCCGAGCAACACGCATGTCAGCGCAAAGAGCCAGAAGAACACTTGGAACACCGGACGATAACGGCCAGAGCGAACGCGTGATGTATCAAGCCACGGCAAGAACACCAAAATCGCAATCGAACCAAACATCGCGATGACGCCGAGAAGCTTATCAGGCACCGCGCGCAGGATCGCGTAGAAGGGCAGGAAGTACCATTCCGGCACGATATGCGCAGGGGTCACAGCCGGATTGGCTTCGATGTAGTTGTCGGCGTGGCCGAGGAAGTTCGGAATGTAGAAAGCGAACCACACATAGACCATGAGGAAGCACACAAGCGCCAAGGCATCCTTTACCGTGAAATAAGGATGGAAGGGCAATGTGTCTTTGTCGGTCTTCTTCTCAATGCCTGCCGGATTGTTCGAACCCGGAACATGCAGCGCCCAGATATGGAGCACAACAACGCCCGCAATCATGAAGGGCAAGAGATAGTGAAGCGAGAAGAAGCGGTTCAATGTCGGATTGGCAACCGAATAACCACCCCACAAGAAGGTGACGATCGTATCGCCCACAACAGGGATCGCCGAGAAGAGATTGGTGATCACGGTCGCGCCCCAGAAGCTCATTTGGCCCCAAGGCAGAACGTAACCCATGAAGGCGGTTGCCATCATCAACAAAAAGATGATCACGCCGAGGATCCAGAGAATTTCACGCGGCGCTTTATATGAGCCGTAATAGAAACCACGGAACATATGGATATAGACGGCGATGAAGAACATCGAAGCGCCATTGGCGTGAAGATAACGGATCATCCAGCCGTAATTCACATCGCGCATGATCGATTCAACCGAGGCGAAGGCCATATCGGCATGCAAGGTCCACAAATAATTGAGGTTCCGCGGATTGGGGAACACAACAAAGGAAGAGTGGATCAAACCAACAATCGGAAGACGGCTTTCAAACCACTTTCCAAAAGCGCTGGTGGGTACATAGGTGGAGGGTCCGCTCATGGCTTTATCCCTTAGGCTTGGGTCATTCGACCCGGAAACAATTCAAATGATGAAAGACGCTTCTTATCCGATGCGGATCGAATTATCGCTCGTGAACGCATAAGGCGGTACGGGCAAATTCGTCGGCGCTGGCCCTTGGCGGATACGGCCCGATGTATCGAACACCGAACCATGGCACGGACACATCCAGCCTTTGAACTCGCCTTCATTGCCGAGCGGCACACAGCCCAAATGGGTGCAATTGCCATAGACAACGAGCCATTGTTCCTTGCCCGCTTTCACACGATCGGCATCGGCCTGTTTATCGCGCAAAGAGGTGATGTCGGTTGCTTGCGCGGTTTTGATTTCGTCCTTCGTGCGGTGACGCACGAAAATCAATTTGCCACGCCAGAACAATTTGACAATCTGGCCTTCCGCTACGGGCGAAAGATCAAAATCAACAGGTGCGCCCGCTGCAATGGTTGCGGCATCCGGGCCCATTTGGCTGATGAAAGGCCAAATCGCTCCCGCGATACCGACAGCGCCAACGGCGCCGGTCGCAATGTAGAGAAAATCGCGTCTTGTAGGTTCGGCCGAGGCCGCTGCGTGTGTCGAAGCCACTGTGGTCATCCTCGCATCCGGCGCCCCCGAAGTGGAACCCTTTGCGGGGCCTCAACTCCGGCCATCATGGACCCTCTAGGCGACGCCGGTTGCCGAAAGAGCCCTCTCACTTTCATAGTATCGCGCTGCAACAAATAGCCTTTAAGCCAAGGGCGCGCGACGGGGCCGTGTGTCGCATGAGGCGTTCCGCTTGTCTATAGTCCGGAAGGCGGCTACCCCCTCGTTTCGGGCGCTTTTTTGACTGATTTCCATTCCTTTCTTAATCATCTCTTATGCAGCTTGCTCTTTACCAGCCCGATATCCCGCAAAACACGGGAACCATGCTCCGCCTCTGCGCCTGTCTGGGCGTCACCGCGCACCTTATCGAGCCCGCCGGTTTCCCGATTTCCGACAAGAATTTCCGCCGCGCGGGGATGGATTACATCGATCTTGTCGATATTCGCCGCCATATCAGCTGGACCGACTTCGAATTCTGGCGGAAAGCCTCGGGTGCACGGCTCGTGCTGGCGACCACAAAGGGTGCGGTGCCCTACCCTGAATTTTGCTTCCGACCGGATGACATCATTCTGATGGGCCGCGAATCGGCGGGCGTTCCGGACGAAGTTCATGCAGCGGCAGATGCAAGGCTTCTCATTCCCATGCGCACCGGATTAAGATCACTCAATGTCGCGGTGTCCGCCGCGATGATGATGGGGGAAGCGCTCCGACAATTGGACGCCTTTCCGAAATAAAAATGATGATGTGAGGAATGTGAGTAATGACCGACGCCCTCGACGCCCGTAAATCGCGCGCTGAAACCTGGTTCCAATCTTTGCGCGACACGATCTGCGCGTCATTCGAAGCGCTCGAAGATGAGGCGACCGGACCCTTCTTTGACGAAGCCAAAGAAGCGGGACGCTTTCAACGCACGCCGTGGGAGCGCACCGATCATTCGGGTGCCAAAGGCGGTGGCGGCGTGATGTCGATCATGAAAGGCCGCGTGTTCGAAAAAGTCGGCGTTCATTGCTCGACTGTCTATGGCGAATTCGCGCCGGAGTTCCGCGGACAGATTCCGGGCTCAGACAAAGATCCGCGCTTTTTCGCAACCGGCGTTTCGCTGATTGCGCATCCGTGGAACCCGAATGTTCCCACCGTTCACATGAACACGCGTTTTGTTGTGACGACAAAAGCGTGGTTTGGCGGCGGCGCGGATTTGACGCCCGTCTTAATGCGTCGCCGCACGCAAGACGATAATGATACAAAAAGCTTTCACGCCGCCATGAAAGCGCCTTGCGATAAACACTCGAAAATCGCTTCTTATGAAAAATACAAAAAATGGTGCGATGAATATTTCTTTTTGAAACATCGTAACGAGCCGCGCGGCATTGGCGGTATTTTTTACGATTATCTCGAGTCAGGTGATTGGGATGCGGATTTCGCCTTTACACAAGATGTGGGCCGCGCCTTCGCAGACATCTATCCGAAAATTGTGAAGGCGAATGTGTCAACGCCTTGGACAGAGGGCGACCGCGATGAACAACAAATCCGTCGCGGGCGTTATGTCGAATATAATTTGCTCTATGATCGCGGTACGATTTTTGGCCTCAAAACCGGCGGTAATGTGGATTCGATTTTGTCGAGCCTGCCTCCGACCGTACAGTGGCCTTGATTACTTCGAATGTGCGAAATCCATGTAGAGCTCACGTGCCTTTCTGTAGATCGGGCCCGGTTGTAGATTGCGATCATCAATCCGCGTGATCGGCTGTACTTTGC
>RFZR01000176.1 GCA_009920595.1 Alphaproteobacteria bacterium
TCATTCGCTATGAAGGTCCGCGCGGTGGTCCGGGCATGCGTGAAATGCTTGCAACGACTGCGGCACTTTATGGGCAGGGTATGGGCGATAAGGTGGCGCTCATCACCGATGGACGGTTCTCTGGCGCGACGCGCGGCTTCTGCGTGGGCCATGTTGGCCCCGAAGCAGCGGTCGGCGGACCCATCGCGCTCTTAAAAGATGGCGACATCATTCATCTTGACGCGATCAAAGGAATTTTGTCGGTCGAATTGTCAGATGATGAATTGGCTCGCCGCAAAAAAGACTGGAAGTCGCGCGAACATGAGTATGGATCGGGCGCGATTTGGAAATACGCGCAGACTGTTGGGTCTGCACGGGCCGGCGCGGTGACCCATCCGGGCGGCAAGGGTGAAAAATTCGTCTATGCGGATATTTGAGGCGATACGACCAGGATTGCTGATTGTCCTACCGGCTCTTTTTGTGGCCGGTGGGACATGTATCACAAAAGTCTATGCGCTTGATCGCAGCACGGGACAGGGTCCTGTATCGGTTCAGAAATCGAATAATGACGCTGATGATGAAGCGGCTGGTTCATCTATAAAAACAGCGAAGGCATCGACCTCCCCGGGATTATCTTCTTCGGTTCAGAAAGAAGATGAAGATCAAAGTGGTGCAACTGAAACCGCCGACGGGCCACCAAGCACAAGCGATCTCACAAAAGCACCGCTTGATGCTTTGAATTCCGTCGTTGATGCGACGCGCAATGCAATCCGTTCTTATCTTGCGGGCAATAAAGACGAAGCTGTCAAATCACTTGAATATGCGGCGGATCAAGGTCATGCGCCTGCGCAATGGAAATTGGCGCGTATGTATGCGGAAGGCGATGGCGTTCCGCGCGATGATCTTCGCGCTTTCGAGGCGTTTTCAAAAGTTTGTGACCGCCATGCTGACGAGTCACCCGATTCGCCGACCGCTCCTTTCGTGGCGAACTCCTTTGTTGCGTTGGGGTCATATTATCTGAATGGCATCCCGAATAGTGCGGTGAAAGCCAATCCTTCACGCGCCAGGGAAATGTTCAATTATTCAGCGAGTTATTTTGGGGATGCGCAGGCACAGCTCATCCTTGCGCGGCTTTATCTTGAAGGTATTGGTGGTGCGAAAGACTTGAAGCAAGCGGTGCGCTGGCTCAATCTTTCCGCTGAAAAAGGCAATCGCATCGCACAAGCGCAATTGGGTCAATTACTGTTTTCAGGTGAAGCCGGAATGAAACAACGTGCACGTGGCTTGATGTGGTTGAGTGTTGCACGTGTGGGTGCTGATCCGCAAAAAGATGCATGGATCATTGATGCTCATGAAGAAGCGATGGAAAAGGCAAGCGAAGCCGATCGTTTTGCAGCCATTGCCTATGTCAGCCAACGCGAAAAGCGCACAAAGTAATTTTCGCTTCTATTTACTGTATTAAAATTTCAGAATTCGAGATCGATGCGCACGGGCACGTGATCGGATGGCTTTTCCCATCCGCGCACATGAGCGTCAATCGCGGATGATTTTAATCCGTCGGTTGCTTGTGGTGACAATAAAAGATGATCAATACGAATGCCGTTATTTTTTTGCCAAGCGCCCGCTTGATAATCCCAGAATGTATAGATTTGATCGGCATCGCTTGTTGCGCGCACCGCATCGGTCAATCCAAGTGCCAGAAGCTCTTGCCATTTCGCGCGCGACTCGGGTCGATAAAGCGCGTCATTCACCCATAAATCAGGGTGAGCGGCGTCCTGTGGTTTTGGAATGATGTTATAATCGCCTGCGATCACAAAGCGCTCCTCGCTTTGCAACCACGTCTTTGCATGTGCAATGAGTGCTTCAAGAAAATCGAGCTTGTAAGAAAATTTCTCTGTACCGAGAGGATTGCCATTCGGCGCATAAAGTGAAGCGATGCGAATGGGCTTTTGCGCTTTGGGTGCAATCAGTGCTTCAATATAGCGAGATTGCGGCTCGCCCGGTTGATGCGGCAACCCGCGCCGACAGTCTTCAATCTTGTGTTTCGATAAGATCGCCACACCGTTGAATGTTTTCTGCCCGAGCGTTTCAATATGATAACCGAGCGATTCGATCTCGAGCCGTGGAAATGCCTCATCAAGGCATTTCAATTCCTGCAGACAGACGACATCCGGCGCGGCTTCTTTGAGCCATGCAGTCAAATGCTCGATCCTTTGGCGAACCGAATTGACGTTCCAAGTGGCGATACGCATGGCAAATTCCGGCAGTTAGGGATTCGGAACAGAGAGATTACGAGAGGTCAGCGGTGCTGACCAGTGTGGGCCTTATTGCAGGGATAAGCCCGACAGCTTGACTCTTCCCGCATCGTGGCTCACGAGCGCGCGGCGAAAGAAGCGCGTTGTCAATAATCGCGGCAGGAGATCTCCATGATGTCGGTGGCATTTACATTTCCGGGGCAGGGCAGCCAGACGGTGGGTATGGGCAAGGCATTTGCCGAGACTTTCGTTGCCGCACGCGCCGTTTTTGCAGAAGTGGATGACGCACTCTCCCAAAAACTCTCGACCCTCATGTTTGAAGGCCCGGAGGATCAGCTCACCCTCACAGCCAATGCGCAACCCGCTTTGATGGCCGTGAGCTTGGCGATTTTGCGTGTTCTCGAAGCCGAGGCGGGGATTACGCCTGCTAAAAATGCCCGCTTTGTGGCGGGTCACTCGCTCGGCGAATATTCAGCGCTTGCAGCCGCGGGCAGTCTTACGATTGCGGACACCGCGAGACTTTTGCGCATTCGTGGCAATGCGATGCAAGCGGCCGTGGCGCCCGGTGTTGGCGCAATGGCGGCCTTGCTCGGCCTTGATTTTGATGCAGCTGCGGCAGTGGCTCAGGAAGCGGTTGAGCTTGCCAAGACAAAGGGTGCAAAACGTGCGGTGATGCTTTCAGTATCCGCGCCCTTCCATTGCGCTCTCATGAAACCGGCAGCGGACGCAATGGCGGAAGCTCTTTCTAAAGTGAAAATCAGCGCGCCGGTGGTTCCTTTGGTAGGGAATGTCACTGCGGCGGTGGGATCTGATCCGGAAGCGATCCGTCACAATCTTGTCACGCAAGTCACCGGCACAGTGCGTTGGCGCGAAAGCGTCGCTTATATGGCTGCGCAAGGTGTCACGAAATTTGTCGAGATCGGATCGGGCAAAGTGTTAACCGGACTTGTGAAACGTATTGCGGCGGAGGCCGAGGGTGTGTCTGTTTCGCAACCCGACGATGTTGCGAATTTGCGAGCGCAGCTTGGCGTTTGAGTTTTAGTTCAGGAGAGTTTTCCATGTTTGATTTGACGGGCCAGTCGGCTCTCGTAACCGGCGCGACGGGTGGTATTGGCGGAGCAATCGCGCGGGCTCTCCACGAACAAGGCGCTACCGTCGCGATCTCCGGAACGCGTCGCGAAGCGCTTGAAGCGCTTGCCTCCGAGTTGGGCGCGCGCGTTCACATCTGTCCGGCGAATTTGTCGGATACGGTTTCGGTTGAAGCGCTTGTTCCATCCGCTGAAGAAGCCATGGGTGGGCTTGATATCCTCGTCAATAATGCCGGTATCACACGCGATAATCTTTTTATCCGCATGAAGGATGAAGAATGGTCTGATGTGATGCGAGTCAATCTCGACTCTGTCTTTCGCTTGAGCCGTGCTGCTTCAAAAACGATGATGCGCAAACGCTATGGCCGGATCATCTCGATCACATCGGTCGTCGGCACCACAGGCAATCCCGGGCAGGGTAATTATGCCGCCGCAAAAGCCGCAATTGTCGGCATGTCAAAAGCACTCGCAGCCGAAGTGGCAAGCCGAAACATCACGGTGAACTGCGTTGCCCCAGGCTTCATCGCCACCCCAATGACCGATGTGCTCAATGAGAAACAACGTGAGTCGGTCATGCAAAAAGTTCCTATGGGCCGTCTGGGCGAGCCAGGGGAAATTGCCGCCGCGACGCTTTATCTGGCGAGCCGTGAAGCGGCCTATGTCACCGGTCAGACGCTGCATGTCAACGGCGGAATGGCAATGATCTGAATGGGTTATGCCCATCTTCTCGTCTAAAATTTGAATAAAAGGCGTATCTCGCCTTCGGTAATGGAGTGTGGTAAGCCTTGCCGAGTTTGGCCGCAGGGGCTTGACGTCGCGCTGATGGCGTCGTTTGAACGCTCCGAGGTTCAGGTTTCCTCCGGTTTTGCCTGCGGCCTTGTTTGTGATCGGCTGCAACAGCCGGTTGTTTGAGGGAACCCGTGTCGGCGTTTGTGAGAAGTAGAAGCGTCGTCGCAACAGGAAGACAGTGAGGACATAAGGACATGAGCGATATCGCAGCCCGCGTGAAGAAGAT
>RFZR01000177.1 GCA_009920595.1 Alphaproteobacteria bacterium
AAGGCCTCGTGTCACATAGAGCTCACCATTTGGAAGAGCGAAGGCATTGGGAGAAGATGAATTCAAAATTGTGATGCGGTATTTCTGGCTTGGATCATCACTGGCTGCCACAACGCGATCAACAATCGTACGAATTTCACTGCGCAAAGATTCGCGCGCCTGATATTCGCCACCAAACATATAAATGAGCGTGGCGCGTTCTTCCGTTAAGGCCTTTTCAGGAATCCCTGTGGGGATCGAAGCAAGCGGCCGCGAGTCATGCCCGGGTCCCGTGACACAAGCGGCAATCGGAAGTGAAACGAGAAGGATCAGGCACAAACGCGCGATGAACGCCAAAAGCGTTTGGTCCCCGGACCTGTGCTTCCAAGATTTCATCATCTGCGCCGTCATCAAACCAGCTCTTGATTCATCCTGCCGAAAATCTCGAACAGGAAGCTCTCTTTATGCTCTAGATGATGATCGATAAAAATGAATAAAAATCCAAATATACCCCCCGCTGTAAATTCGGGCGGTCTATGTTAAGACGCCTTCCGACGGTCCCGTAGCTCAGCAGGATAGAGCGGCGGTTTCCTAAACCGTAGGTCGGATGTTCGAGTCATCCCGGGATCGCCACTTTTTGATCAGGATCAAAACCAATCAAAAGCGCCCGGTCGAACACTCACGCAGCGGTCTTTTGCTTTATTTTTTCGATTTCTTCTTTGAGATGGAGCTTTTTGCGCTTGAGTTCTTTGAGCTTGATTTCATTCGAGGCGGGGTGATTGCGTTCCCCTTCGATTTCACGCTCAAGCGCCCGATGGCGGCGAGTGAGTTCAACGAGATGCGACTCTATCGACATTCCGCTCCTCCTATAGAGACCGATTACGAATCCGGTCGTCATCAGTGTGTCACAAAATCCTCTTCTGTCGAGCGCCACTTTCAAACACGCATTTCGATGCGGCGCACAATTCCTTGCAAAGGGTTGAAGACATTTATCTTCCCTTCGCCTTGCAAGGTGAAACCACTCTCTGGCATAAATATGGCCATAGGCTTGCGGATCCGGAACAGAAAAAACCATGACTGATTCGTCCGGTTCACCGCCGCCCTCCGAGCTCAATGAAGATGAGCTCCGCGCCGAGCTGCAGCAACTCCGTATTGAACACAAAGACATCAGTGATGCTGTCGAAGCGCTTGAAGCGATTGGTCAGGCGGATCAACTCCAGATCCGGCGATTTAAGCGCCGTAAGCTTCTTTTAAAAGATCGGATCCGGCAAATTGAGGATCAATTGACGCCCGATATCATTGCGTGAAATGTCTCCTCGCCCCTTGCCAGTCATCAAGCTTCGGGCGATAGGCTGATTTCGATTTTTAGCGCCTCGAGGCCGATGACATGACAGACTCTCAGACGCCTGTGGCGATCATCATGGGTAGCCAATCCGATTGGACCACGATGAGTCACGCTGCCGATACTTTGAAGGCATTGGGCATCGGCCACAAATCCATGATCGTGTCAGCGCATCGAACGCCTGATCGGCTTTATCAATTCGCAAAGTCGGCGCGTGATGAAGGCTATAAGGTCATTATTGCCGGTGCAGGTGGCGCCGCGCATTTACCCGGCATGACAGCCGCGATGACATCTTTGCCTGTTTTCGGTGTGCCCGTGGAATCAAAAGCCTTGTCCGGTCAGGACAGTCTTCTTTCCATCGTTCAAATGCCCGCGGGGATTCCGGTGGGAACTTTGGCGATTGGCAAGGCCGGCGCGATCAATGCGGCATTACTGGCGGCCGCGGTTCTTGCTCTTCAAGATAAAGGCTTGGCAAAGCGTCTTGATGAATGGCGCGCGCGGCAGACGGCGACGGTTGCCGAAACACCATCGGCTGAGACCTAAGACCCGTGCTGAAACCCGGACAGATGATTGGCATTTTGGGCGGAGGCCAACTCGCGCGGATGATGGCGCTGGCAGCAGCCCCCTTGGGTTTGAAATGCCATATCTATGCACCGGAAGGCGATAATCCGGCCTTTGATGTGGCAGCGGCAAAAACAATTGCTCCTTATGAGGACCATGCCGCGCTCGAGCGCTTCGCCCGCGCGGTTGATGTCGTCACCTATGAATTTGAAAATGTTCCCGCGAAAACGGCCGAGATCCTCTCGTCTCTCGTTGATGTGCTTCCGCAACCTCGCGCGCTCGAAACAACGCAAGATCGCTTGATTGAAAAGAGCTTCATTCGGGATCTCGGGCTTGCGGTGCCTGAATTCGTCGCCGTCGATTCCTCTGACAGCTTGTCCAAAGCGGTGGCGCAATTGGGTCGGCCCTCTGTGCTGAAAACGAGACGCTTCGGATATGATGGCAAGGGCCAGGTCATTATCAAGCCTGAGACGAATTTGGATGAAGCCTGGGCCGGAATCGGAGAATCTCCCGCCATTTTGGAGCAATTTATTCCGTTCGAGCGCGAAGTTTCGGTCATCGCAGCGCGGAATGTTTCGGGCGAGGTCGTAACCTATGATGTTTGCGAGAACCGCCACGCCCATCATATTTTGGCGGAAACCACGTTGCCGGCCCGCATTTCGGCGATGACCGAGCAGGCCGCAAAAGATGCCGCGAGTCGGATCGGTGCGGCTTTGAATTACGTCGGCGTCTTTGCGGTCGAGTTTTTCGTAGGCGGATCGGGTTCAGAAGAGCGGCTTTTGGTCAATGAAATCGCCCCTCGCGTCCATAATTCAGGCCATTGGACGATTGATGGCGCGGAAACATCCCAATTTGAACAGCATATTCGGGCGATTTCAGGCTGGCCCTTGGGAAGCGTGAAGCGGATCGGGCGGATCGAAATGCGAAATTTGATCGGCGCGGAGAGTGATCGCTGGCATGATCTCGTCGCCGAGCCAGGCCTCCATGTCCACCTCTACGGCAAGGCCGAAAGCCGCGCTGGGCGTAAAATGGGACATGTGACCCGGGTCACGATCTAAGTCTCGGAAGCGACTCATGTTTTCGCGATTTTTTGCCGATTCCCTCGTGGACAGGCCTGCGGCTTTCTGTTAGAGACCCCCTCTCATGGCCGCTTTGGCCTCTGAAATTCAGCCAAAACCTATTTAGGTTTAAACCACGTGAAGGCATCTTCCGTGAAATGAAACTCCGCGGCCATTATGAAAAGCCTTCTGAAAAGCGCGTTCGTGAAGAAGCGGAAGCGGTTCGTCGTGCACGTAAATTGACCCGCAAGAAATTGCAGCGTGAAGGCCTCTTGCCAGCCACCAAGCCGAAGAGCCCGGCACGCTAAGGTTATCCCTCATCGGATGATCATCTTTTTGGGCGTTCCTTCTGGGGCGCCCTTTTTGATTCAGGGCTTGAGCGTTTTGAAGTTTCGTGTCCTTGCGTCAGCACATAGAAATTTCTACGATAGACTTACGTTGTTTGTGATTTCGACACTCATCAAATTTCGGACAGACCAATGAAACAGACAGATGTCTTTTCTCGCTCTCTCATTGTGGGCTCACTCTGCGTGGTGCTTGCAGCGTGCTCAACAACAGGCACGCCCACGCCGGGCCCCATCGTTTCTGTTGCGGAAATGGATAAGGATCTCGATACCGCGAAAGTGAATATCGAGTCGCTGACAGCGGTGATCGAGAGCAATCCGAAAGATGCGGCTGCATATAATACGCGCGGCGCTGCTTATGCGCGAATCGGAAAATATATCGAAGCTGAAAATGATTTTTCAAAAGCGATCGAATTAAGGCCGGGCTATGCAGCCGCCTATACAAATCGGGCGCTTGCTTATCGCCAAACAGGTCAAGATGATTTGGCGCTCAATGACTTCAATCGTGCGATTTTATCGAGTAATTCTTATGGCGCCGCTTATCTCGGACGCGGCAATCTTTATCGCGCCCTGAACAAGTTCCCCGAAGCAATTGCGGATTTGACGCAAGCGATCAAACTCAATCCGGAGTCAGCACAAGCCTATCATGCGCGTGGTCTGATTTTTCAAAAACAAGGACTGCATAAAAAAGCCACGAATGATTTTGACGCTGCAATTGATCGCGACCCCTTTGTTGCCGCGCCCTATCTCGCGCGTGGACAAAGTCTGATCGTTCTTGGCAAATATGATTCCGCGATCGAAGACTTCAATGCGTGCCTGAATGTGAACGCTGATCTTGTTGATGGTTGGCTGGGTCTTGGACAGGCCAATGAAAAGAAGGGCGCGAAAGATGCGGCTATCGAAGCCTATAATCGCGCACTTGCCGTTGACGTGAACAACGCCGCGGCGCGTGAAGCGCTTGCCCGGTTAAACGGCGATACAAAAAGCGAAAGCGGCTTTTTCAAAAAGCTTTTCTGATCAGAAATAAAAAAGAGC
>RFZR01000178.1 GCA_009920595.1 Alphaproteobacteria bacterium
TCAAAGTGAGTTTGTGCTGGACGAGCGGATGATCGACGACGGTAACGCCCTTCATGATGGCCTCGCGGTGTGTGATTACCCTTCTGAATTTAAAGGCTGCGGGGTCCGTCTGCCATCAGGCATTTACGGGAAGCGCGGATCTTAAGCTTGTTTTCCACGCATTTCGGTGGCGGTGCTGGTTAGAACCAGCCGTGGCCCTGAGGTCCGGGCGGCAAATCAAGCCATTGGGTGATGCTTGCGCCACTATCGGCGAGGCTTTGTCTTCTCCCTAAAGCGCGGGGCGCTTGGCCTTTAGCGAGGCCCACAATCGGCACACATTCGCGGGTGTGGTCTGTGCCTGTCCAAGTGGGATCATTGCCGTGATCGGCAGTTAACAAAAGTAGATCGCCTTCACGCAATTTTTCAAGAAGCGAAGGCATGCGCCGATCAAACGCTTCGAGACATGCCGCATAGCCTGCCACATCGCGCCGATGGCCAAATTCGGAATCAAAATCAACAAAATTGGCAAAGAGCAAACCGCCATCGGCGAGCGCGTCGGCTTCCTTGAGCAACGCATCAAACAGCGCTTCATTGCCGGCGGCTTTCACTTCACGGTCTGTCGCGCGATGAGTGAAAATGTCACCAATTTTTCCAAGCGTAATGATCGATCGTCTATCGGCCTCTGCTCGATCAAGCAATGTGCCTTGCGGCGGGGGAATTGAATAATCTTTTCGGTTTGCGGTGCGTGAAAAAGTTATAGACGTTTCGCCGACAAAAGGCCGCGCAATCACGCGGCCGATTTTCAAAGGATCAACGAGACGTCGCACAATTTCACAAAGCGTATAAAGGCGCTTCAAGCCGAAATATGTTTCATGCGCCGCAATCTGAATGACGCTGTCAGCAGAAGTATAGATGATGGGCTGACCGGTTTTGATATGCGCTTCGCCGTGTTCTTCGATGATGGCTGTACCGGAGGCGTGACAATTTCCGATTATGCCTGGAATTTGACCTTCACGGCATATGGATTCAATCAACTCGGGTGGAAAAGAATTTTGAATCTCTTTAAAATATCCAAAAGCGAAATCAGCAGGCGCGCCAGCAATTTCCCAATGGCCGGAAATCGTATCTTTACCTTTTGAAATTTCTTCTGCGGTGCCGAAAAAACAATGCGGATGAAGTTCTGCTGGTGCGAGAGGAAGGTGCTTGCCAGTCGCATATTCGCACGCTTCATTTAACCCCAATGCGCTAAGATGAGGAAGTCGAAGGGGACCTTGTCTTAAATCTTTGCGATCCCCTTCACCTCGCGCGCAGGCTTCAGCGATATGGCCTAATGTATCTGCGCCCTCATCGCCATAAAGCGCAGCATCTTTCGCGCCGCCGCAGCCAACCGAGTCAAGAATGATGAGAAAAGCGCGCGCCATGTCTATTCGCGATCAACGAACCAAAAGCGCATCATGAAGCACCTTCCAGCTTGCTTGATCGGGCGCGCAGAGAAGCCCGCCTTTATGAATATCCGGTCGATAGGGTGTGCCATCAAGAAGCGCTGAATATCCGCCGGCTTCCTGATGCATCAACCATCCGGGCGCGTGATCCCATGGCATCAACTTGTTGTAGAATGTAAAATGCGTATGGCCTGATGCCATTAAACGATATTCGTGTGCTGCGCATCGAAGCGCAACACCAGCGGCGACTTTCGCCATGTTCTTTGTGAGTGTCGAGCGCAAAGGTTCATCAACATAACCCCATGACACGCCCCCAACCATTTGATTGAGCGGAGCGGGCTTTGCGACTTGCATATCGCGTGTTTTGCCTTCAAGCGCTTGAAACCACGCCCCCTCACCACGAAGAGCCAGTGCCCAATCTTCACCGAGCGGATCATAAATCAATCCACCAATGATTTCTCCATTCGAGACAACCGCAGCCATCACGCCAAAAAGAGGAAGTCCCGAGGCAAAATTGGCAGTGCCATCGACCGGATCAAGAATGAACAGAAGATCCGGTTCATTAATCTTTGAAAGGAGCGAGCGGTCTTTCTCGGTGCTTTCCTCGCCGATGACAGCGCATTGCGGAAATAAGCTTTGCAGGCGCGCGGTGATAAATCGTTCGGCGGCCTCATCCGCATCGGTGACAAGATCGAGTGCTGAAGATTTTTGACGAATTTGATCTGCATTTAAGGAGCGAAAGCGCGGCATGATTTCTGCGCGCGCGGCTTCGCGCAAGACTTCAGCAACAATCAAAAGATCTTTTCTAGAGAAGCTCATTGTAAATCCTGTCGGGTTTCGTGATGAAAGGCCGCTTCAAACAGCGCCTTTGTATAGGCCTGTTTCGGGTTTGCGAAAAGCGTCTCCGCTTCGCCTTCTTCAACAACAACGCCTTCGCGCATCACCATGATGCGATGAGCAAGTGCTTTGACGACTTTAAGGTCGTGACTGATAAAGAGATAAGCGAGCTTGCGTGTGTTTTGAAGCTTACGCAGAATTTCGACAATTTGCGCTTGAACAGACATATCAAGCGCGGATGTCGGCTCGTCAAGAACGATAAATTTCGGATTGAGCACAATCGCACGCGCGAGCGCGACGCGTTGTCTTTGTCCGCCTGAAAATTCATGCGGATAGCGATGCCGCGTTTCCGGATCGAGTCCAACGTCACGGAGCGCAGAAGATACAAGATCCTCACGCTCTTTCTCACTCAAATTCGGCTGATGCACTTCAAGGCCTTCAGCAATGATGTTGGCAATAGAAAGCCTTGGCGAAAGTGATCCGAAAGGATCTTGAAAAACAATCTGCATGTCGCGCCGCAAGGGTCGCATCATTTTTGATGAATGGGACTCGATGGAAGAGCCGAGCCAGACAATTGGACCCTCAGATGAAATCAACCGCAGCAGCGCCAAACCAAGCGTGGTTTTGCCGGAGCCTGATTCACCAACGACGCCTAACGTTTCACCCTCATGAAGCGCAAGCGAAACGCCATCAACGGCTTTGATGTGACCCACCGTTCTTTGCAGAAAGCCACGCTTAATCGGAAACCATATCTTAAGGTGATCGGCTTTGAGAAGAAGCGGTGCCGACTGAGGGAGCGGCTCTGCCGTGCCTTTTGGTTCTGCGGCTAAAAGTTTTTTCGTGTAATCATGTTTCGGCGTTGTGAAAATTTCTTTTACTGCGCCTTGTTCGACAATCTGTCCCTTTGTCATCACACAAACGCGATCGGCTAGCCGGCGCACAATGCCAAGATCATGGGTAATGAAAAGAATCGCCATATTGCGGCGCTTTTGAATCTCTTTCAAAAGATCGAGAATCTGTGCTTGAATGGTGACGTCCAAAGCCGTTGTTGGTTCATCCGCGATCAAGAGATCGGGTTCATTCGCAAGCGCCATTGCGATCATGACGCGTTGGCGCTGACCACCCGATAATTGATGCGGATAGGCATTCAAACGCGATGCCGCATCTCGCAGACCCACTTCTTCGAGAAGGGCGAGAATGCGCGCGCGCGCTTGATCTCCGCTTAATCCAGAATGAAGCGAGATGATTTCGCCAATCTGCCGCTCAATTGTGTGAAGCGGGTTGAGCGAGGTCATCGGCTCCTGAAACACCATGGTGATTTCATTGCCGCGTACGCGTCGCAAAGCGTCTTCATCGGCATGAAGCAAATCTTCCCCTTTAAAGAAGACCGATCCTGAGGGATGCGACGCCGGAGGGTAGGTGAGCAATTTTAAAATTGAAAGCGCACTGACGGATTTACCCGAGCCCGATTCCCCCACAAGGGCGACGGTTTCACCTTTGTTGATCGTGAATGAGACACGATCAACCGCGAGTGTCGCCTCGTCACCATTTTTAAAGGCGACCGAGAGGTCTTTCACATCCAGAAGAGGTGCCGCGCTCATGAGAAGGTCTTTCGCGGATCAAACGCATCGCGCACAGCTTCACCGATGAAAATCAAAAGCGAGAGCATGAGCGCGATTACAATAAATCCCGTCAAGCCCAACCATGGAGCAGCGATGTTGGCTTTGCCTTGCAGAAGAAGTTCTCCGAGCGAAGGCGAACCGGGTGGCAAGCCGAAACCCAAGAAATCAAGCGAGGTGAGTGTCGTGATCGAGCCATTCAAAATGAAGGGCAGAAACGTAAGCGTCGCCACCATCGCATTGGGGAGAACATGGCGGAACATAATGCGTGCATCTGATACACCAAGCGCGCGGGCGGCACGCACATAATCAAAATTTCGCGCGCGTAAGAATTCAGCACGTACAACGTGAACAAGAGCCACCCAAGAGAACAAGAGCAGTATAAAAAGCAAAGTGAAAAAACTTGGCTGAAAGAAATT
>RFZR01000179.1 GCA_009920595.1 Alphaproteobacteria bacterium
ATGCAGAAGTGCGGCACAGACCCAATCAAGATCGGCACCGTCACGATAGGCGCGCGTTGCCGATTGAAGCCCATGTTCAAGTCTTGTAATTTGATAGCCTCCGAGCGTTTCCTCAGCATGGTGGCGCATTTCGCGCAAGACACGCTCGGCTGTTATGGCGAGATGCGGCGCTTCCAATTTACGGAGCAATTCATATTCTTCGCGTGTGCCATCTTTCATAGCCGTGAATTTAACTGTTTCCATTACCAAGCCTCCTGATCATCATTCACATCTCGTCTCATCAAATGCGAACACCCTTCGCGTCAAAGAGATGGATGTTTGATGTTTCAGCCGCAAGAGATAGAGAATCCCCTATCGACGGCGCATCGCGACCGCGCCATTCGGCAATCATCAACTCCCCTGAATTAAGCTTCATATGGAGATGGGAGATTTCACCCAAACGTTCAACAAGCTCTACGCGGGCCGCATGAGGATGTTCACCCTCACGACCAACCACAAAATGCTCAGGGCGAATGCCAATCGTCACAGCGCTTCCCTCATCGCCGCCCTTAACGGGCACAGATAGGCCGAAGCCCGTTGCGGCCGTGGCGTTGCGAAGAATTGCGGAGAATTGATTCATTTTTGGTGAGCCGATAAAGCCGGCCACAAAAAGATTCGCTGGTTGATAATAAAGCTCCAGCGGCGTGCCTGTCTGTTCGATACGACCTTTGTTCATCACCACAATACGATCAGCGAGCGTCATCGCTTCAATCTGATCATGCGTGACATAGATCATCGTCGATTTCAGCAGCGTGTGTAGTCGCGAAAGCTCAACGCGCGTCGAGACACGTAAAGACGCGTCAAGATTTGAAAGTGGCTCGTCAAACAAAAAGACATCTGGCTCACGAACAATGGCCCGCCCGATGGCGACACGTTGTCGTTGTCCACCCGACAAATCTTTCGGCTTGCGGGTGAGGAGATCTTGAAGTTGGAGCATTCGCGAGGCTTCATCGACTCGTCGTGAAATTTCCTCAGCGGGAAGTCCGGCATATTTCAATCCAAAGGTCATATTCTCACGAACATTTTTATGCGGATAGAGCGCATAGGTTTGAAACACCATCGCAATCTTGCGCTGCGCAGGCTCAAGATCATTGACAATACGATCACCAATTGAAATTGATCCCGAGGTCACCGGATCAAGGCCTGCGATCAACCGAAGCAAAGTGGATTTGCCGCAACCGGACGGACCCACGAGAACAACAAATTCTCCATTTTTTATATCAAGCGAGATATCCTTCAGGATCTCTGCTGATCCATATGATTTTGAAAGCTGATGGAGAGAAAGCTTTGCCATGGAAATACCTATTTGACAGCGCCGGCGGTCAACCCACTGATCAACTGCCGTGAGAAAATGAGATAGATGACCAGCACCGGAATGATGGCAACAGAAAGCGCCGCCAAGACACTGTTCCAATCGGTTATATATTGACCGATAAATTGCTGAATGCCCAATGTGATGGTTTGCGTGTCATTGCCAGGGGCTAGCAGAAGCGGGAACCACAAATCATTCCAAATCGGAACGATCGTGAAGACAGCCACCGTTGCAATTGCGGGCCGCAACAAAGGCGCGATCACCTGAAAGAAAATCGCAATTTCCGGAACCCCATCACATCGTGCCGCATCACGAAGATCACGCGGAATTTGGCTGATAAATTCTGAAAGAATAAAAATCGCCATGGGCAATCCTTGTGCCGTATAGACAAGGATTAAAGCCAGACGCGTATTTACGAGATTAAGATCCACCATCATATGCAAGATTGAAATGGAGCCAAGGCGGATCGGCACCATAATGCCGATCGATAAAAACAAAGCGAGGAGATTTGAGCCTTTAAAACGATATTCCGCCAAGGCCCACGCCGCCATGGCGCCAAACAATAAAACGGTCGCCATGCTGATGAGGGTCACACTCAAGGAATTGAAGAAATAAATCCCGATATTCGCATTGCCAAGAACTTTGACATAGCCAACCAGAGAAAAGGTCTCGGCACTTGGCAAAGCCAGTGGTGTTCCAAAAATCGCTTTCCTGATTTTGAAGGAATTCATCACCACAAGAAGAATAGGCAGCACTGCAATCAAAGAATAAGCGATGAGAAAGCTATGGATGAGTCCAACCCGCCATTTCAACTGCATCGCATCCGCTCCTAGAAACTATGCCGCTCGAGGCGGCGCTGGATGCCATAAAGATAAATGCAAACGCCAATCAGGATGATCAGAAACATCGCGGTCGCAATGGTTGCGCCCATTGTGGGGCTTCCCAATTGCAATTGATTTCCAAAGAAGGTGCGATAAAAAAATGTTCCCAATAGATCGGTTGAGAAATTGGGTCCGGCCAGCGCACCCTTGATCGAATAGACAAGATCGAAAGCGTTAAAATTGCCAACAAATGTCAAAATCGAAACAAGGCCAATGGTCGGCGCAATCAAAGGCAGTTTCACCGAAAAGAAAATGCGCATGTGGCTGAGACCATCAATCCGCGCCGCATCCACCAATTCACTTGGGACATTCAAAAGTGCCGCATAAATCAGCATCAAAGGAATGCCGACAAATTGCCACACAGAAATCAACCCGATGGTGATGAGCGCCGAGCTTTCAAGGCCGAGCCAAGGTTGAAAAAACGCGCCTAAACCGAAAAATTTCAAGAAGCCTTCCGAGATCCCCCAAAGCGGGGACAAGATAAGGTTCCACGAAAAGCCGATGATGACCACGGAGAGCATTGTCGGCGTGAAAATCAATGTCCGATAAGTGCCACGAAATTTTAAATGCGGAAGACTGAGCAACCCCGCAATCGCAATACCGATTGGATTTTGAACAGCCATATGAATGATGAAAAACCAGATGTTGTTTAAAAACGCGTTCCAGAAAGGTTCGCGCCAATCTTTGTCCATCAAAAGCAAACGGTAATTTTCTAAACCTACAAAATGTAATGCACCCGAACTATCGCTTGTAAACGTCGAAAGGCTCATTGTGGCGATAAGCGGATAGACGGAAAAGATCGAGTAAACGATGACCGCAGGGCCAAGAAAAAAGAACAACAGAAGCATCCGCCTTAAGTTGTTCCTGCTCATACCCACCCCTGACTTATCCGTTTTGTTTGGCGGATCATTTCATAAAAGTGAAGAGGAAGAGCCATCGCCCTTCCTCTTCTGGAGGTCACCGCATTATTGTTGCGGCTTATACCATTTCGCAAGGCCAGCCTGGAGTTGCTTCGTTGCATCTTCAGGCGACATTTTGCCATTGATCACTTGCGCAGACACATTCCAAAGCTCGTTTTCGAGATTGGGTGTGCCACGCGAAAGGATCTGATAGGAGTTGCGGATGGTGGATTTGCACTCACCACGCCATGACAAGAAGGTCGCCGCAACATCATCCTTCACAGTGATCTTTGCATTTGAAAGCGGGAAGAAGCCCGGCAGACTATTGGCAAAGATTTCAGCAAATTCAGACGTCGCCATCCAATCGAGGAAGACACGTGCGTCAGCGGCATTTTTCGAGGCCGCATTCAAACCAATGCCGATATCGGTGTGGTCAGAAATATAGCACTCGGATTGACCGGCAGGTGGCGGGGCTTTGAAGGCACCAAGTGGCACATTGCCTTGCGCGCGGAATGTGGAAATGTCCCAAGAGCCTGCAGCATAAATCGCGCCCTTACCGAGCGAGAAAAGATTTTGGCTATCGGGATAGGTCTGCGCTTGATAGCCGGAGCCGAGATAAGGACCCCATTTTGCGAGTTCCTTAAAGGTTGCCACATAAGGCGCATCGGTCAGTTTTTGGCTGCCTTTGATCAAAGCGTTACGGCCGTCTTCACCCTTCCAGTAATTCGGGCCGATATTTTGGAAACCCATGGTCGCGGATTCCCATTGATCGGCTGTGCCGAGAACAAGCGGCACATAGGTGCCGTCTTTCTTCAGCTTCTCAAGAAGAGCGTAGAATTCTTCCATGGTCTTGGGCTCTGAAGCGCCAACTTTTTTAAGCGCGTCTTTGTTGTACATAAAACCATGAATCACAGAGGCCATCGGCAAGCAGAAGGTTGTTTTGCCGTCGTCAGTTGTCCAGGCCGATTTTGCAACGTCAGAAAAATTCGCCATGCCTTTGAGATCATTCAACGGAACGAGATTGCCCTTGTTGAACAACTCGAGCGACGCATCAAAAGGACGGCATGTGATCAAATCCCCTGCTGTACCACCGGCCAAGCGAGCGTTAAGCGCCGCATTATATTCTTTCGGCGC
>RFZR01000180.1 GCA_009920595.1 Alphaproteobacteria bacterium
GCGACGCTCTATTTCCATACGTAATGGGTCTTTGTTTCGACCCATTACGAAAATCGGAAATCTTTGAACTTGTCGCGTAGATTTTTCTTGGAGATTTTTCCTGTCGCCGTGTGCGGGATATCATCGACAAACACGATGTCGTCCGGCATCCACCATTTGGCAATTTTGCCTTCGATGAATTTGAGAATGTCTTCTTTCGTTGGTTGACGATCTTTCTTGCGCACAATGATCAGCAAAGGCCGTTCGCCCCATTTCTCATGCGCGATGCCGATGACGGCCGCTTCCGCGACATCGGGATGCCCGACGGCGACATTCTCAAGATCAATCGATGAAATCCATTCGCCGCCGGATTTGATGACGTCTTTCGCGCGGTCCGTGATGTTCATATAGCCATGCTCATCAATCGTCGCGACATCGCCTGTGTCGAAATAGCCTTCGTTATCGAGGATCGCTTCATCAAGTCCATAATAGGCTTTTGAGACCGCAGGCCCGCGCACTTTGAGACGACCAAAAGTTTTTCCGTCCCACGGCAGAATTTTTCCGTCATCATCGGTAATTTTCATATCGACGGTGAATTGCGCAAAACCTTGCTTCTGTTTCAAATCATAAAGGGCCGTTCCTTTGAGGTCAGCCACTTCCGGTTTCAAAGTGCAGAAAGATCCGATGGGGCTCATTTCTGTCATGCCCCAGGCATGAATGACTTCAACGCCGTATTTTTGTTCAAAAGCTTCGGTGACCGCGCGCGGACAGGCCGATCCCCCAATCGCCACGCGTTTGAGTTTCGTGAGCCTTTGCCCTGTTGATTCAAGATATTGTAAAAGGCCAAGCCAGACAGTCGGCACTGCCGCCGTGACGCTCACATTTTCTGTTTCGATAATGTTGAAAACAGATTCACCGTCAAGCTTTGCGCCCGGCATCACAAGCGTGGCACCCGCCATCGGTGCCGAAAATGCCAATGACCAAGAATTCGCATGAAAGAGCGGAACAACCGGCATCACCGTGTCTCGCGATGAGAGACAGAGGGAATCCGGCATCATGACCGACATCGCATGTAAGACATTTGAACGATGCGAATAGACGACGCCTTTCGGATGACCCGTTGTGCCTGATGTATAACACATGCCGGCGGCAGTGTTTTCGTCGAACTCACGCCATTGAAAATCACCATCGACTTCACTGATGTAATCTTCGTATGCGACAGCATTTTTGAGCGTTGTCTTCGGCATATGCGCCGCGTCCGTAAAAATCACATAGCGTTCAACTGCGGAAAGATGCGGTGCAAGCTTTTCCGCGAGCGCAACAAAAGTGAGATCCAGAAAAATCATTTTGTCACCGCCATGATTGGCGATGTAAATCAATTGTTCTTCAAAGAGGCGTGGATTGAGCGTGTGATAAATCGCGCCGATACCCGTAATGCCATACCAGCTTTCAAGATGGCGATCCGTATTCCACGCAAGCGTACCGATGCGATCGCCAAGTTTTACACCATCGCGCGCGAGACGTTGTGCGAGTTTGAGCGCGCGCAAACGCACATCATGATAGGTGGTTCGCCGCATCGGTCCTTCAACCGAGCGCGAGATCACAGCGCGGTGCGGATGTTGTGTCGCTGCATAATCAATCACGCGATGAATGAGCAACGGCCAGTCTTGCATGAGACCCAGCATGCATTCCCCCTCGGTTTCAAGCATCACGCAGCGCTTCCCCCCGCGCTACCTTGTGGCGGGTAGAATAGTGAACCGGGCCTCGAAGGGAAGTGCGATCTTGGTCGAAAACCGTCAGATCAGCGTCAAAAGAGCGGGAAGGTCGTCGATCGTATCAATAATATGATCGGCATGGTCGGCGAGGTCTTCACGCGTCGCAGGGCCGCTCAAGACCGCAATCGCCACCGCACCGGCCGCACGGGCTGCATGAAGGTCATGGGTGGAGTCTCCGACGAGCGCGACATGCGCTGCATCATGGCCTGTTTTGCGCGCAAAAGCCTCAACCATGCCAGGGTCCGGTTTGCGCCCATGGCCTGAATCATGACCGACAATGAAATCAAGATGCGGTGTCAGGCCGAGAAGGTCTGCCTGCTGGAAGGCGGCGGCTTCCGCATCATTGGTGGCAATGCCAAGCGCATAGCCTTTGGCCGCGAGATCTTGGAGAAGGGCGAGCGGATTGCCGATGGGCACGAGCGTGGTCACCGCTTCTTGCATAAAAAGCCGGTTCATATCGGCGATCACACCGGCAATATCCGTGCGACCCAGAGCCTCGGCCCAAATCTTCCCATAATCGGCGGCAGCGCCTGCAATCATATGCGAGGTGGGGCGAAAGGTCCGTCGTTCAAAGTCATAATGAGTGACCTCAATCAGACGGTTGAAGATCATTTCATCGCCTTGAGCGAGTTTTTGCATCACATGATAACCAGCGGCACCCCATGTGCGGTCAAAATCGATGAGTGTTCCGTCTTTGTCGAAGAGAATGGCTTTGAGCGGCATGAAGCATCCAAGGCGTGAGACACGGGTCCGGATCAAACCGGATTCACAGAGTCTTAATCGGTCTCACGCAGAGATGGCCAGACAAATTTAACGAAAATTCTCATCATTGCCGCGTTTGATCCCAAAATCGGCCCAATTTGACGGTGAAATAGGGACAATCTGATCAAAACGCCAAAGAGTGCGCGATTTAGTAAAGGACAAAACCATGGATCAAGCCCCAAAAGAGACAAAGCCGTCATCTCAAATGACCGCTACCATCGCTGATCGGGTCACAGCACCGCGTGATACAACGCAAAGCTTCGGTCGCATCGGTATTCCGGCACTTGCAGCAGCGGCAGAGATCGTCAAATCAAGCCGGAAGGCTGAAAAGCCATTCCACGCGGATTTCTATCGCCAGTTCGTTGATTGATCCCCTTTTGAAAAAGCGGTGAGAGTGCTTGACGCGTCAGAGCGTCTCCCCTCTTGATGCTTCATGCCCACGCTGCTTCTCACCCATCCGTCATTCAAACGGCACGAAACACCGCAGGGACACCCTGAACGCGTTGATCGTATTCGTGCTGTTGAGCATGTACTCGAACAAGAGCGTTTTGCGGCGCTCTGGCGTGAAGAAGCGCCGCTTGCAGATCGATCATCGCTTCTCACCTGTCACCCAGAACATCATATCGAAGCCATCGAGAGAGCTCTTCCCATTGAGGGCTATGCCCCCATCGACTCCGATACGGTGATGTCGCCCGGATCGCTTGAAGCCTCACTTCGTGGTGTAGGGGCTTCCACACGTGCGGTAGAGGCGGTTTTATCGGGCGAAGCCCGTAATGCGTTTGCTGCCATTCGTCCGCCTGGTCATCATGCGGAACACGCAACCGCGATGGGTTTTTGTTTCTTCAACAATGCCGCAATTGCCGCGCGTTACGCGCAAAAGAAATTTGGTATCGATCGTGTCGCGATCATTGATTGGGATGTTCATCACGGCAATGGCACGCAAGATATTTTCTGGAATGATGCGTCGGTGATGTATTGTTCAACGCATGAAATGCCACTCTATCCAGGAACCGGTGCGCGTGATGAGCGCGGTGAAAATGATAATATCGTGAATGCACCTTTGAGTGCCGGTGATGGCGGCGAGATGTTTCGTGATGCGTTCACGCATGTCATTTTACCTCGGCTCACAAAATTTGCGCCCGAGCTTGTGATCATCTCAGCAGGTTTTGACGCGCATTGGCGCGATCCGCTCGCCAATCTCAATCTCGAAGAGCGTGATTTTTCGTGGGCCACGCAAAGGCTCATGGATATCGCCGATAAACACGCGAATGGTCGCGTCGTCTCATTGCTGGAAGGTGGTTATGATCTTGAAGGTCTTTCGCGCTCTGTCGCCGTGCATGTTTCGACTTTGATGGGGCAGGCGGGTGCGGGATAAAGACTCTCTTGTTTATAATTTGATGTCATAAGTCGCCCATTTAGTTTTCTCGGCGACTTTGTCATAGAGGCTGCGGGCGCGATAATTGTCTTCCGCCGTAATCCAGCGAATGACACTCCAGCCTCTTTCCTTGCCAAGCTTTGCCACCGCCTCGATTAAAAGGCGTGCGGCACCAGAGCCGCGCAATGAAGGAGTCACAAAAAGATCATCAAGAAAGCCGCCCGTGGTTACAGAGAGCGGCCGCGCGAAGGGACGGAAATGCGTGAGCCCAATCAATTTGCTGCTGTCATCAACAGCCACCAAGCCCTCGGTTTCATGAG
>RFZR01000019.1 GCA_009920595.1 Alphaproteobacteria bacterium
GAAAAGAGACCTCCGTGTCTGCTTCTCATTCCGCCTTCGCCTCGCGTGACTTTCGTGTGTTCTTTGCTTCGCGTCTGATGTCCGCGCTCGGGCATCAGATGGAAGTTGTCGCGATTGGCTGGCTTGTCTATTCGATGACCGAGAGTGCCTTTGCGCTTGGGCTTATAGGCTTAGCGAGTTTTGCGCCTGTCTTTTTGATGACGATACCGGCGGGTCATGCAGCGGATCGTTTTGATCGGCGCTTGATTTCAATCCTTTGCTATCTTGCGGTTGCGCTTGGGTCATTTGGTCTCATCGTTGCGGCGATCATTGGCAAGGATGCGCTTTATGCGGTCTATGCGATTGCCGCGTTGCTCGGCACCGCGCGCGCATTTGCGTCGCCCGCCACGCAAGCGCTGATGCCGTCACTCATCAAAACGGAAGCGCTGCCGAATGCCATCTCATGGGGCACTTTTGCTTGGCAGACGGCGTCAATCATAGGCCCCGCCCTTGGTGGTGTGCTTTATATTTTCGGACCAGCCGTTGTGTTTGGTTCGGGTATGGCGATGTTTTTGGGTTCAGCGCTTTGTCTTGCGGCGCTGAAAACACGCGCGGAGCGTAAGCCGCGCGAACCGGCAACGCTTGCGGTCGCGCTCGCGGGTTTCAAATTCATTCGCAACAATCCGGTGATCTTCGGCGCGATTTCGCTTGATCTTTTTGCGGTGTTGCTTGGTGGTGCGGTGGCAATGCTGCCGATTTATGCGCGCGATATTTTGCAAACAGGCCCATGGGGTTTGGGCTTGCTGCGTGCTTCTGTTTCCGTTGGTGCGATTTTGATGGCGGTTCTGCTTGCAAGGTTTCCGCTGCAACGACGCGCAGGCACGCGTATGTTGTTGGCGGTGGGCGTATTCGGCTTGGCGACGATTGGCTTTGCGGTTTCAACAAGCCTCGTGATCTCGCTCATCATGCTCTTCATCATGGGGGCTGCTGATATGGTGAGTGTCTATGTGCGCCAAACACTCGTACAGATCGAAACACCTGATGCGATGCGCGGTCGAGTGTCGGCCGTTTCAACAGTGTTTATTGGCGCTTCAAATGAATTAGGGGAATTTGAAAGTGGCATGATGGCGGCGGCATTTGGCACGGTGCCCTCGGTTGTGATGGGCGGCTTGGGGGCCATCGGCATTGTGCTTTTATGGGCGTGGCTCTTCCCTGATTTACGAAAGCGCGATCATCTCATCACACCGCAAGTTTAGGCGTCTTTAGTCGCGCCGCTCGCGTTGAAGAAGGTTTACAATTTTATCGTCACTTGAGTCTGTGATTGCCGCCGGATCATCCAGCTCCATCGTGGCAATCTTTTCAGCGCGACGCGTAATTTTATCCGTCGAGGTTGTGATGTTTTGAATATCGGTCTGGGCTTGGCCGAAATGCGTGGCAAGCTTGCCAACACGGTCGGAAAGGCGGTTGACATCGTCAAGAATTTTTCCAACTTCGCTTTGCACCAGAAACGCCTGTTCACGCATACGCGAATCTTTCACGATCACTTGCAGCATTTGCACCGCCATCATCAGAAGCGAAGGCGATGTGATCATAATGCGCGCGCGCTGCGCTTTCTGGATGATGTCTTCAAAATATTCGTGCAAATCGGCATAGATTGATTCCGATGGCACAAACATGATGGCCATTTCCTGCGTTTCACCTGGCACGATATATTTATCGGCGATGTCTTTGAGATGCGTCGAAACATCGTTGCGCACACGGGCGATGGCGAGTTTCTTCTCCTCATCCGTTTTTGCTTCACGAAAAGCGGTGATGCTTTCAAGCGGGAATTTTGCGTCAATGATCAAGGGTCTCGGATCATTCGGCAGATGAATAACGCAATCTGGACGCTTTCCATTTTTCAGCGTTGCTTGAAATTCAAATGAGTTCGGTGGAAGCGCATCGCGGATAATCGCTTCCATTCGACCTTGACCGAAGGCGCCGCGCGTCTGTTTGTTTGAAAGTACATCTTTGAGGGTCAGCACTTCGCTTGTGAGCGAGGTGAGGTTTTTTTGCGCAGCGTCAATAACCGCAAGGCGTTCGTTCAGTTTCGAGAGACTTTCGGTCGTCTCTTTGACATTTTCTTTAAGTCCATCTCCCACACGGACGTTGACGCTCAAGGGCAGCGGCTGTTTCAAGCAGACGATCTTCACGTGCTTGTCTCAAAGTGAGCCCGAGCCAGATCAGAATGCCGAGCGCGGCGATGCCGATCAAAATCAGGATCACATCAATCATCAGAGACATGGCGCGCTCGCTTTCTTTATCTGAATACCAAAGCTCTAGCAGGTCGCTTCGGGCCAATCAAGAACAAATCAAGAACAGTTTGACGAAAGCGAGCGGGATGATTATCTCACGCCGCATGAGCCTTCTTCCTCTTGTGATCTTACCCGATCCGCTGTTGCGCGAAATCTCCAAGCCCGTCGCCGAGCTTGATGGGCGCGTGAAAGCACTGATCGATGACATGTTCGAAACCATGTATGACGCACCGGGCGTGGGCTTGGCGGCGGTGCAGATCGGCGTGACCCAACGTATTGTTACGATGGACGCCACGCGGGGCGATGACGAGAAACAACCGCTGGCTTTGATCAATCCGGAAATCATCTGGTCGTCGGATGATCTCAGTGATTATGAAGAAGGCTGTCTGTCGATTCCCGATTATCATGAAGTTGTCACGCGTCCTGCAAAAGTCGGCGTAAGGTTTCTGACCCTTGCTGGCAAAATTGAAGAGCGCGAGATGGATGGATTGGCGGCAACCGTCATCCAGCACGAGATTGATCATCTCAATGGCAAACTCTTCATCGATCATCTTTCAAAACTCAAGCGCGACCGCGTGTTGAAAAAATTTCAAAAGATTGCCCGCCATCAGGGCGGTGGCTAAGGCGCATGCAATGAGCTTGCGCATCGTCTTTATGGGCACGCCTGATTTTGCGGTGCCGACTTTGTCGGCGCTTGTCGGCTATGGCCATGAGGTCGTCGCATGTTACAC
This sequence comes from Alphaproteobacteria bacterium, assembly GCA_009920595.1. Lineage (GTDB taxonomy): Bacteria > Pseudomonadota > Alphaproteobacteria > Rhizobiales > Beijerinckiaceae > CAIUPE01. The sequence goes on from RFZR01000019.1 coordinate 3,005, forward strand.
ACGCGCGCCAGCGCCTGCTGGCCGGGGCATGGCGTTGAAGCGCTCGCCCGTACATGAGGCAGCCGATCGTTTTGCCATTCCGGTTTTCACGCCATCGACATTGCGTGACGACGAAGCGCTTGAAGTTTTCAAATCATATGACGCCGATATTGCTGTGGTCGTCGCCTATGGCATGATTTTACCAAAAGCGATTTTGGATACGCCGCGATTGGGCTGCGTCAATCTTCATGCCTCGCTCTTGCCGCGCTGGCGTGGCGCTGCGCCCATTCAACGCGCGCTCATGGCCGGTGATGCTGAAACAGGTGTTGCCGTCATGCGGATGGAAGAGGGGCTTGATACAGGCCCCGTTGCGATGGTCGAGCGTTTGCTCATTACAGAAACGCTGACAACAGGCGAAGCGCATGATCGCCTAGCGACATTGGGTGCGGATTTGATGGCACGCGCGGTTGCAGCCCTTTCACGCGGAACTTTGGCGTTTCAACCGCAATCAGAAAGCGGCATTGAATATGCGCGCAAGATCACGAATGAAGAATGCCGCATCGACTGGTCGCGGTCTGCGCTTGATGTGCTTCATCATATTCATGGCCTATCCCCATTTCCCGGCGCCTTTACATTCTTTGATTTTGGCAAAGGTCCTGAGCGATTGAAAATCTTGCGTGTTAAACGCGTGGTTGGCCAAGGCGAGCCGGGTTACATGCTTGATGACGCGATGACCATTGCGTGCGGTTCAGAAGCATTGCAAATTCTTGAACTTCAACGCGCCGGATCGAAACCGATGGCGGCATCAGAATTTTTGCGCGGCGTTCAAATGCCTCAAGGCAAGGCCTTAGGCTGATGCCGCGTTTTAAACTCATTGTTGAATATGATGGCACACGCTTTCACGGCTGGCAGCATCAACAAGATGGCACCAGTGTGCAAGAAGCGGTCGAAAACGCGATCACCGCTTTTAGTGGCGAAACGCGACGCATCGTAGCAGCGGGGCGCACTGATACGGGCGTGCATGCGACGCATCAAGTCATCCATGTCGATCTTGAACGCGATTGGCCAACACGCACCATTGCCGATGCGATGAATGCGCATCTGAAAGGCAATGGTGTCGCCATTCTCGATGCGCGTCGCGTTGCCGATATATTTGATGCACGAATTTCTGCTGTAAAGCGTCACTATCTTTATCGCATCATCAATCGTCGTGCTTTTGCGGTTCTTGATGCGGGGCGCGCTTGGCAAGTGAAATGGCCGATTGACGAGAAGCGCATGCAAGCGGGTGCCGATCGCTTGATTGGCAAACATGATTTCACAACATTTCGCGCGTCCGAATGTCAGGCGAAGAGCCCGCTGCGCACCCTTGAACGTCTTGCCGTTTCACGCGAGGGAAACGAAGTGCGGATTGAGGCCTCTGCGCGGTCTTTTCTTCACTCGCAAGTCCGCTCCATAGTCGGATCATTGATTTTGGTGGCGACGGGAAAATGGACGCCTGATGATCTTGAAGCGGCGCTTAAAGCCTGTGATCGTTCGCGCTGTGGGCCGCTTGCACCGCCCGATGGACTTTATCTTGTGGGTGTTGATTATGATGGCGCTGATCACCCTGTTTGACATGAGACCCGTAGCGCCATGAGTGAGACAAATTCTTCCCCTCATTCGATTCTTGCGATTCTGGCGAGCGAGACGCTTTTAGCATTCGCTCTCTTCGTCGCGTGGATTGCGGCCTTGATTGATCTTTCTTCCTTCACGCTCGCTTTACTGGTTGTTGCATCGCTCGTGATCGTAACGGGTGCTATGGCGGAAGATGGTTTTGCCGATGTGGCGGATGGCTTCTTCGGAGGTCACACGGCTGAACGCCGCCTCGAGATTATGGCCGATAGCCGCGTGGGTGCTTTTGGTGTTGTGGCATTGATTCTGGCGCTTGGCGTGAAGGCTTCTTCATTTGCCACGCTCTTTGATCATCATGGTGTCATGGCTTTGTCCGCGGCGATTCTCGTAAGCGGCGCGTTGTCGCGTGTTGCCGGCATTTTACCGCTCGTCTTTTTGCCTCCCGTGCGGCCGGGTGGAAGATCGGCGAGTGTCGGCCGTCCAAGCGTGGTTGTTACCACCATTGCGGTTGTGACAGTGCTTAGTCTTGGCGCATTAATCCTTTTTTTCGGCGGTATTCCGCCGCGCGGCATCTCGGCGGGTCTGCTTTTGGGCTTTGCGAGCGTTTTTCCAATATTGGTTCTCGCGCAATCAAAAATCGGTGGGCAGACAGGCGATGTCGCAGGGGCCACACAACAGGTCGCTGAGATTGTGTTTCTCATCGCGCTTTCTGTGGCATAGAGGGTCCTCGGAGCGTGCCATGAATGTCTCAACCCCTTGCGTGAAAATCTGTGTGATCGACCAGGTGACCGGCTATTGCATCGGGTGCGGCCGCACAGGTTCAGAAATCGCACAATGGCCCTTTATTCCTGAAGAGGAGCGTCGCTCTCTCATGGAGACATTGCCGGAGCGCTTGAAGGGCATGACGAGCCGCGAAGCGCGCGGCGGACGAACGCGCGAACGCGTGCGTCAACGCCAACGGTGAGTGAGACGACGTTTAGACAAGCGTTGTCCATAAAAAGCGTAAGACAACAATCAGCAGAAAACATCCAAAAGCGATTTCCAGTTTGCGCTTTGGCAAACGATGCGCAAGCTTAACGCCATAAGGCACCACCAACATGCTGGTGGGTACAAAAAGCGCGACGCCAATCAAAGACACAAAGCCAAGTGATAAAGGCGGCAGTAAATCCATTTTCGGCCATCCCGCATAGACATAGCCGAGCGCACCGGGAATCGAAATCAACACGCCAAGCCCTGATGATGTCGCAACGGCCTCATGAATGGGGCGGCGATAGAGCATCATATAGACGTTGCAGAGTTGGCCACCACCAATCCCCATCAGCGATGATAAGAGACCAATCACAAGACCATAGGCTTTAAGCCAAAAGCCCTTTGGCATGTCGCTTTTTAAAACCCAATTGTCTTTGGCCAAGAGGAGGCGGAAACTCGTGAAAGCCGCAATGCCTGCGAAAAGTGTTTTGAACACCGCGGGCGGCGCCACACGCGCGATCAGCGAGCCACCAATAACGCCAATCACAACCGGAATGGCCCAAGCTTTCAAAAGCTCTTGATCGACCGCACCTTTATCAAGATGAGCTCTAAAAGAGCGGATGGATGTCGGAACAATAATCGCCAAGGAAGAGCCGACCGCCAAGGGCATGCGCACTTCATCAGCAACATCCAGGATGCGGAATAATTCATAAAGAACCGGCACAATGATGATGCCGCCGCCGACACCAAAAATACCGGCAAAGAAGCCAGTTGCCGCCCCTGCAATGAGGAGGCTCACCGCAAGCAGGATAAGGGCTTCATAACTCATACTTGAAAACATGACTTTAGTCCTTGTGATCAGGCGGCGCGGGTGACATCACGTGCCACATGCGAAAGCGCATCTTTGAGTGTTTGAAGCGTGGCATCGCGCTTCACACCTTCTGTAGCGAGATGACGGCGATAAGACCGTGCGCCCGGACGACCGTGAAAAAGACCCAAAAGGTGCCGTGTCATTGCGTGAAGCGGTACACCGTCTTTGAGTTGCTTTTCGACATAAGGGAAATAGGCTTCAAGCGCATCAAAAGCATTTTCAAACGGCGCATCGTCACCGAAGAGATGAGGGTCGACTTCAAGAAGAAGTTCAGGCGTGTGGTACGCTGCGCGCCCGATCATCACGCCATCAACATGTTGAAGATGAGTTTCGATCGCATTGATTGTGTCTATGCCGCCATTGATCGCAACTGGATAGACACCAAGACGTTGTTTCAAGCGATAGACGCGCTCATAATCAAGCGGCGGGATCTCGCGATTTTCTTTCGGTGACAATCCTTTGAGCCAGGCTTTACGCGCATGCACCGTTAAGGCGTCGCATCCCGCTCTGATCACGCCATCGGCGAGGTCATCAAGTGCCGTTTCAATATCTTGTTCATCGACGCCCAAGCGACATTTGACCGAGACAGGAATTTTGACAACCGCTTTCATCGCGCTGACACATGAAGCAACAAGATCCGGCGTGAGCATCAAGCAGGCGCCAAAATTTCCCCCTTGCACGCGATCAGACGGACAGCCGACATTCAAATTGATTTCATCATATCCAAAAGATTCAGCAATCTTCGCGGCTTTTGCCAATGCATCGGGATCAGAGCCACCAAGCTGCACGACAACACGATGCTCAGCTTCATCAAAACCAAGAAGCCTCTCGCAGCGGCAATGGCGATCCGTCCACTCCATCATAGGCGCCACCGCAAAACGCATCGCTTTGATCGGGATCATGGTCATGATGCGCGCGCCTCGTTCGATGACGAGGGATCAGCGGCCCTGAGCAAGGCCTTTGTGACGGGATGCTTTGGTGCTAGATAAAGATCGCGCGTGAGGCCGCGCTCGACAATCTCTCCTTTGTCGAGAATGAAGATGCGATCAGAGAGGCGGCGCGCTGCGGCGGTATCATGCGTAATGAAAAGCATAGTGATGCCGTGAATGGCACGAAGTCGCTCAAGAAGCGAGAGAATTTGATCGCGAATTTCAAAATCAACTGCTGAGACCGGCTCGTCAAGGATCAGAAGATCGGGTCTTGCGATGATGGCGCGGGCAATCGCCGCGCGCTGCGCTTGGCCGCCTGAAATCTCATGCGGGTATCGTGTGAGCAAATGCGGATCGAGTCCGCAATCGCGCGCAGCTTCTGCGACTTTCGGATTATTGGTAGAAAGTAATAGAGGCTCGCCAATGCTTTCGCCAATCATCCATCGCGGGTTTAATGAACCGACCGGATCTTGAAACACCATTTGCACACGGCCTTTGCCTGATGACCAAATGATTTCGCCTCGTGACGCGCGATCAAGTCCTGCCAGGATGCGCGCGAGTGTCGATTTGCCCGAGCCGGACTTGCCCACAAGTGCGACGATCTCGCCTTTATTGATTGTAAGTGAGATATTTGTGAGCGCATCAAAGGAGTGTGAAGACTTGAAAAAAAATCGTGAAGGAGTGCGATAGGTTTTTTCTAAAGTCTTTATTTGCAAAAGGGGTGGAGCTTTTTGTGATGATGTTACAGTATCTTCTTTGTGACTGAGCGCCAAGAGGCGCGAGAGTTCAGGTGCCTGATCCTTTAAGAGCGGAAGTGTGCCCGACTCCGTAATACGACCATTCTTCATCAAGATGAATCTATCAGCAACACGCGCCAAAATCGGTAAATCATGACTGATCAAGATGATGCCAAGTCCGTCATCTTTTGCGAGTTGTTTTAATAAATCGATGATTGCATTTTCTGTCATCACGTCAAGCGCGGTTGTAGGTTCATCAGCGATCAGAATTTGTGGCGAAAGCACTAAGGCCGCCGCGATCATCACACGCTGGCGCTGTCCACCGGATACTTCATGGGGATAGCGTTTAAAGGCGGGGATATCTTTTGGAAAACCGACACGATCAAGATTCATTTGTGCTTTCTCGCGCGCTTGTCTCCAGCTTAATCCATCAACACGATGAAGCGCTTCAGCGACATGATCGCCAAGTGTCATTAAAGGATTGAAGGCGCCCGCTGGATCTTGAAAGATTAATCCAATTTTTCGACCCCGAAGAGATTCGAAGGATGCGTTTTGAGAAAGTGACAATTTTTCGCCGTCAAGGATAAGTGTTCCGCTATATCGCGCGCGTGGCGGTAACAAACCGCACAATGCGCGAGCAGTCATCGATTTGCCAGAACCTGATGCCCCGACAAGCCCAAGTATCTCGCCCTTCTTGAGCGTGAATGACACATCATCCAGCACAGGATGCACGCCGAAATCGACATGCAAGCCTTTGAGTTCAAGCACGGCCATGATCATGAGCCTCGCGCCGTCGTGGATCTGCATTTTCTGCAAGTCGCCGATCCATGTGAATAAAAATGCCGATGCCGCAATCGCTAAACCTGGAATGATCGCGAGTCGTGGAGCGATGACAATCAAGGTCTGCGCTTCATTGAGCATACGCCCCCAGCTCGGCATCGGGGGCACAACACCAAGGCCGACATAAGAGAGGCCCGCTTCTGCGAGAATGCCAAGACCCATTTGTAACGCGATTTGTGCGAGTGCCACGCTCGAGACGAGGGGCAAAATATGGATTACAGCAATCGTAATTGTCGATCGTCCTGCAAGCCGTGCGGCTTTGACAAAATCTTTCGTCCACAGTGGACGTGAAGCGCCATAAATGGTGCGGGCAAATACTGGAATGTTAAAGAGCCCGATGGCAAGTCCGGCCGTCAGAATGCCGGATCCTAAAATATTGTGAAGAAGAATCGCAATCACAAGTGCGGGAAAAGCGAAAATCAAATCGTTAAGCGAGAGAATGGAGCGACTAAGCACATTCTCTTCCGCAGAGGCGATGAGTCCCAGCGGAATTCCGATGCCCGCACCAATGATGACAGCCATCGCCGCCACCGAGAGTGATGCAAAGCATCCACCAATGACCATCGCGAATGTATCGCGTCCAAATTGGTCTGTACCGAGCCAATATGTTGAGGAGATCGGAAGAAGACGCTGATCAATTCGAATTTGATAATGATGGTCCATGAGAGACATGGCGGCCGCCAATGCGACATAGATCATCACAAAGAGAAATCCGCCGGTGATGAGTTTATATTGAAATCTCTTTGTCATGCCGCGGCTCCGATGCGCCGCAAACGCGGATCCACCAAAGTTGCGATCAGATCCACGATGTAATTAACGAGAATGACACTGCCGACAAGCAGCATCGCGGCACCTTTGATTAATGGAAGGTCGCGTTGTGTGATCGCTTGAAAAATTAAACGTCCAAGACCTGGAAGCGAGAACACCGTTTCGATGATCACGGTTCCCGCAAGCAGAAATGAAAATTGCAAACCCATGATCGACAAGACAGGCAACATCGCATTCGGTAAAATGTGATGCCAAAGAATATCTCTTTCAGAAAGACCATGGGCACGCGCGCCAAGCACAAAATTTTCTTGCGCTTTATCGCGCATTTCAGCGCGAACAATGCGTGCCAAAATCGCCGCTTGCGGAAGCGCCAAAGCCAAGACGGGCAGAAACAATGACTTCAAAGCAATAAGGCTACCGCTCTTCCATCCTGCAAAGCCACCTGCCGGAAACCAATGAAGGCTTACAGCAAAAATCATGATCAATAAGAGAGCGAGCCAAATATTGGGAAGCGCGAGCGTGAGCTGAAACCCGGTTTTGATGGCGTGATCGAGTCTTGATCCATAATGCTGCGCGGAAAGCGCACCGAGTGGAATGGCTAGAAGTGTTGTGAGAGCGAGTGCCATAATGGCAAGAGGCAGGCTCACGGGAAGACGTTCCGCGATTAAAGTGAGAACTGGCGTTGCATAGGTCATGCTCGTTCCGAGATCGAAGCGCAGCAATCCGCCGATCCATGAAACATATTGAATGATCAGCGACCGATCGAGACCTAATTGATGACGAAGCGCTTGCAGCGTGTCGGGGCGCGCATCGGTGCCGAGCATGAGTTCAGCGGGATCGCCAGGCAACACATCGACAATCAAAAAGATAAGAAGACTCGCAAGCGCTAAGAAGAGCACGAGGCCTGCCAGTTTTCGGATCAGGATGCGGATCACCATTGACGATGCACGAGGCTCACAATCTGGGTCTAGCAGAGGGTCAAGGCTTTCGGCATGGCCGAGGGCTTTCTGTCAAGCCTTTGATCCAATGAGGCGGTCTTTCGTTGCCGCTATGATGGATTTGAGGCCTGGCTCAAGAATAGCATCCTCCGCGTCGTCAAAGCCGAAACGTTCGATTTTGCGAAGGCCTTTTTCTTTGTAGTCATCAACCTGCTTGCGGACTTCCATGAGATACACGTCCACACGCGCCAATTCCCAATGGCCTGAGCGCCGTTTCCAGAAGACATAAGAGCCGATTGGCTCGTCGTCGATGTTTCCGGTCAATCCGCCTTCTTCAAGAGCCTCCTGAGCCGCCGCCTCAGAGGGGGTTAGCTCCTTCATCGGATTGCCTTTGGGGATCGACCAGCGGCCGGAATCTCGCGTCGTAATGAGGATGACATGCCAGGATCCGTCTGGAGACCGCTCAACCGGAAGCGCCCCGACCTGTTTGATGGTCGAAGGATCGAGGTCATTTGAGGGGCCCGTCTCGCTCGTCATGGGCCTATCGGAATCCAATTCGGCCCGGCGGTCAACCTTCGGGGCCGAGGAGTCCCGATTTCTTGATAAAAAGCGTCACCGTTCAGCCTCAAACGGGGTTGCGCTCCTTCTTATTGCATTGAATGATAGTGGCCCAATGCATCGGATAAGGATGTCAGCATAGGGGGGAGTTGAGTTGACGGATCACACGATTTTGATCGCCGATGATCATCCGCTTGTCCGTGGCGCCCTTCGCGAGGCGGTTTCCGCGATTGTTAAAAACTCAACCGTGATTGAAGCAGGCTCTTTTGATGAGCTCGTTGCAGCGTTTCAATCTGATGCCGATATTGATCTCGTTCTGCTCGATTTAACGATGCCGGGCGTGCAAGGTTTTTCAGGCCTTCTCTTTTTGCGTGCGTCTCATCCTGAAGCGCCGGTAGCGGTCGTATCAGGCAATGAAGATCGCATGGTGATCAGACGGTGCATTGAACTCGGTGCGTCTGGCTATTTACCGAAATCACTTGATCCGGGCGCCATGAAAGCGGCGATCAAATCGGTCCTTGATGGTCAAGTGTTCACGCCTGATGATGTTGATCTCTCAGAGTCTCCAGATCGTGAAACAAGCGATATGGTCCGGCGTTTGGCAACACTCACACCGCAACAAGTGCGTGTGTTGATGATGTTGTCGACGGGTCTTCTGAATAAACAGATTGCTTATGAGCTTTCAGTTTCGGAAGCCACAGTTAAAGCTCATGTATCAGCTATATTGCAAAAGCTTGATGTTGATAGTCGTACGCAAGCCGTGATTGCCGCGTCAAAAATTGCAGCCGGTCAATGGACCGGAGTTTCGCAATCCATCACCTAGATGGTTATTGCACGTTCTGAAAATTTCACAGAAAACTTTCAATCGGCCAAGTTTGCCAATCTTCAACCGCGCGTCCAACAAGTTGAAGTGGTGAGGAAAGGCCGTCTTTATTCATTCGCTCAATGAGTCCCCGCTTGATCTCGTTGATCAAGCCCGGACCTTTGTAGACAAGTGATGAATAGAGTTGAATGAGACTCGCTCCCGCTTCGATTTTACCAATCGCGGTTCTGGCAGAGTCGATGCCACCAACCCCGATGAGGGGGAATTGATTTTCAACCCGAATAAAGGCTTCTGAGAGCATTTTTGTTGACAGCGGATAGAGCGGCTTTCCGGATAGACCACCGCTTTCCAATCTTTGCCTTTTATCATGCAAAGACTTTGGTCGTTTGACCGTTGTGTTAGAAATGATCAGCGCATCAATGCCGCGCTTGCGTGAGACTTCAACAACATCATCAAGATCTTGAAAAGAAAGATCAGGCGCAATTTTCAAGAAGACCGGCTTCTTTGGACCATGCTTTGCGGCTTCATCGCGCTCGTTCAATGTCCAGGCAAGAAGATCATCAAGGCTGTCGCGGTTTTGTAGCGTACGTAAGCCAGGCGTGTTTGGTGAAGAAATATTGACCGTGAAATAAGAAGCGAGTGAAGCAAATGCGCGGATGCCTTTGACATAATCGGAAACCCGGTCAGTTGAATCCTTATTTGCCCCAACATTAATACCGACGATACCCTGTGTTGTTGTACGCGCTTTCAAACGATCCGCCACAATATCATGTCCATGATTATTAAATCCAAAACGGTTGATGACCGCTTCATCAGGCACGAGGCGAAACAAACGTGGTCTTGCATTTCCCTTTTGCGGTAAAGGCGTAACGGTACCGCATTCCACAAATCCGAAACCCAAACCCAGCATCGCATCAGGCACTTCGGCATTTTTATCAAAGCCAGCCGCAAGGCCGATAGGATTTGAGAAATTCAAACCAAAAAGTGAGACGCCCAAACGCGGATCGTCATCGATCGGCTTACGGGGTCCAAAACGTTTTAAAAGATCAATCGTCAGATTATGTGCGTTCTCCGGATCCATCCGGTGAAGAAGGGGTTTTGCCAGAGAAAACAAAAATGTCATGGCAAGAGTCCTTCAAAATCATGCGTGCCATCTGCAAGAAGAGGGAGTGGACTTATGCGCGTCACAAGCTTTGTGGCAAGTGGTCCATAAAAATGCGGAAAAAGATCACCGCCGCGTGAAGGTTCATAAATCAAAGCCTCACCCAAATCGTGATCATCAAGTGTGAGCAAGAGGAGATCACTCTGTCCTCGAAAATGTCGACGCGCCGTTTCTTGCACTTGGGCTGCGGTTGAAAAATGGATGAAGCCATCGGCGAGATCAACAGGCGCTCCGTTAAACACGCCCGTCTTTTCGGCGTCCTGCCAGAGCCCTTTCGAGATGATTTTATAGATCAACATAAGCACAGCCACGGGCGGAAGGGGCGGGCGATCGCCCGATGTCTTTCAAGTCGCAATGCGCGTTAAGAGCCACGAATCCGGCACTTTCTCAACCCTAACATGCTTGCCAATAAGGAGAAAATAAACCTATAAACAGTCAAATTTCAGATAAATATCCTTGCTCGGGGGCGGTTGATGCTGACGCATGAACGGATCTGGAAGGCGGTTGACCTTCTGGCAGCGCGGAATGGCCTCTCGGCATCGGGGCTTGCTCGTCGCGCGGGGCTTGATCCCACGGCCTTCAACAAATCAAAGCGCGTCTCGTCGGATGGACGACTCAGATGGCCATCGACCGAATCCATTGCGAAGATTCTTGAATCGACATCGACCGATCTCGAAGTGTTCATGGCGCTGGTATTGGCCGATCGTCCTCCCGCGCCAACGCGTGCGATCCCGTTGATTGCCATGAGTGATTGCGCTGAGGCTTTCGATGGCGAAGGTCGCCCGCAAGGGTCTAAATGGGATGAAGTGGGATTTCCGGAATTACCCGCAGGCGATCTCTTCGCGCTTGAACTGACTGATGACCGGATGATGCCGATCTATCGCGAGGGCGATATTCTTGTCTGCACCACAACCATTCCGGTGCGCCGTGGAGATCGCGTGATTTTGAAATTGAAAACCGGCGAAATTCTCGCCGGCACTTTGCGTCGCAAGACGATTGCGGGGATCGATCTTCAACCCTTCGGAACAAGCGGTTCCTCTGAAAAGCTGATTGCTGCGAATGATAAAAATTGGATCGCCCGTATTCTTTGGGCGAGCCAATAATTAATCTTGTTAACGGCCTTCGCGCGTCGCCATAAAATGCGCGTGATCGGCAATCAGCGCACCTTCTAAACCCTTCGCAATCAGCGCACGCGTTTCTTGAACACCGTAAAGCGCGATGAACGACCCGAAGCGCGGTCCGCGCTCAGCGCCGAGCAAGACGCGATAGAGCGTCGAAAACCAGACTTGCGACACACCGGGCCGACCATCGGGACTTTTCGATTTGCCCGATAGATCTGGAAAATGCGCACGGCCAATTTCATACACAACCGCTTGTAACGCATCGCTATCAGTTGAGCCTTCATGTGCGGCAAGCGCCTTCGATAAATCAGAGAGTGCTTGATGTTCTTCCGGCGTTGGTGCGTGGAAGACTTTTCCGGGGCGCACAAAATCACGGTAATAAACGAGCGCATAAGAGATCAAATGATCAAGTGTCGGATGATTTTCTGCTGATGCCGTGGGCGCATAGCGTTTTAAAAAGCCCCAGACAACTTGTTTGTCGTCGGAATTTGCAACCGCCACAAGATTAAGTAACATCGCGAAATTGACCGTGGTTGAATGCCCTGCGGTATCATTCAACACTTCGGCCTGTGGCGGGTGGCCGCCATGAATATGGAATACCGGATTGCCGAGTTTTTCTTTCCACTCTTGCTTTGGATATTTTTCCAAGAAGGTGAGATAATCATCCACCTGGCGCGGAATGACATCGAAATAGAGCTTCTTCGCTTCGCGCGGCTTTGAATACATGAAGAGCGCCAGCGATTGCGGGCTTGCATAAGTCAACCATTCGTCGATTGTCAGGCCATTGCCTTTTGATTTAGAAATTTTTTGGCCTTTGTCATCCAAGAACAATTCATAGACAAAATGTTCTGGCGCCTCACCGCCAAGCGCACGACAAATTGAATCATAAACCACAGTATTGGGTTGATGGTCTTTGCCATACATTTCAAAATCGACGCCGAGCGCGGCCCAGCGCGCGCCAAAATCCGGCTTCCATTGCAATTTCACATGACCGCCGGTGACCGGAACCGTAACGTCGGTGCCATCTTCATCGGTGAAGGTCACTTCCCCTTTTTTACCATCGACATGTTTCATCGGCACATAAAGCACGCGGCCGGTTGAAGGTGAGATCGGCAAGAAGCAACTATAAGTCGCCTGCCGTTCTTCGCCGAGCGTCGGCAACATAATGTCCATCAGCGCTTGGTAGCGTTCAGCCGCGCGGAGCAAAATCGAGTCGAATTTTCCGGAAGTGTAATAATCGGTGGCGCTCGCAAATTCATAGTCGAAACCGAATGTATCGAGAAAGCGGCGCAGCATCGCGTTGTTGTGATGGCCAAAACTTTCATGCGTGCCAAACGGATCCGGTACACGCGTCAAAGGCTTATGAAGATGGTCAAACAGCATCTCGCGGTTTGGCACATTGTCCGGAACTTTCCGCATTCCGTCCATATCGTCGGAAAAAGCGAGAAGGCGGGTCGGAATTTTGTCTTCCGTCAGAATGCGGAACGCTGTGCGCACCATGGTGGTGCGCGCAACTTCACCGAATGTGCCGATATGTGGCAGGCCCGACGGCCCATAGCCCGTTTCAAACAACACGCTTTGGCGGCCGGTGCGGGAGAGGCGGTCGACGAGTTTCCGCGCTTCCTCGAAAGGCCAGGCGGCGCTTTCGCGCGCGGCGGTCAGAACAGCGGGGTCGGCGA
>RFZR01000181.1 GCA_009920595.1 Alphaproteobacteria bacterium
CAGACGTCACGAGCATCAACATCGCAAAAGTGAAAAGCGACAGATAGGCAAAGAAACGCGGGCGCGACGGATCCTCATGCATATAGCCGATGGAATACAGATGAACGAGTGCAGACACGGAATTGACGACGACAAGCATGACGGCCGTGAGCGTATCGACGCGCAAGGCCCAATCAACTTCGAAAGACCCTGAGCGGATCCAAGATGTAATGAGATGAACCTTTCCGCCGCCACCATAGCCGACATCAAAAAACACAAACCAAGAGATCGCCGCTGCTGCGAGCATCAATCCTGTTGTTGCAATTTCACTCGCGCGCGCACCGATGACACGGCCTAAAAGACCGGCGATCAAAAAGCCAAGAAGCGGAAAAAAGACGATTGCCTGGATCATGACGAGTAAAGCGGGAAACCCGCTCAGCCTTTCATCGTGTTGATGTCTTCAACCGCGATCGAACCGCGATTGCGATAGAAGACAACTAGAATTGCCAAACCGATCGCTGCCTCTGCGGCTGCGACCGTAAGAATGAGAAGCGCGAAAACCTGACCGATTAGATTTCCGCCATAGCTCGAAAACGCCACGATATTGACCGACAAGAGAATGAGTTCGATCGACATCAGAATGACGATGACGTTTTTGCGATTGATAAAAATTCCCAACACCCCAAGCGTGAAGAGAATGGCGGAGACGGTCAGATATTGACTTAAACCGATCATGACACGCTCCTCACAAGCCTTGGCCCGGCGCGACTTTGCGCACGTCCATAGCGGTCTCTTTTGTCCGAGCCACTTGTGCGGCGATGTTTTGCCGTTTCACATTTGTACGGTGATGAAGGGTCAGCACAATCGCACCAATCATCGCGACTAGAAGTACAAGTCCAGCCGTTTGGAAATAATAAATGTAATCTGTGTAAAGGACGCGCCCGAGTGCTTCCGTATTTGACACGGACGGATCAAGGGTCGGTATCGAATGCGTCGCGTCAGGGCTCACAAGATAAGTCCCGATTACCATCGCGAGTTCAATGAAAAGAATAAGTCCGAGAATAATGCCGAGCGGGAGATGTTTGGCAAAACCCTGCTTCAATTCGGCAAAATCAACATCAAGCATCATGACGACGAAGAGGAAGAGCACGGCGACCGCGCCGACATAGACGACGATCAAGATCATCGCCAAAAATTCAGCGCCCATGAGCAGGAACAATCCCGCAGCGTTCACAAAGGCAAGGATCAAAAACAAAACCGAATGTACGGGATTGCGTGCGACAATCACCATGACGGCCGAGCCGATCATGACCGCCGAGAAGAGATAAAAAAAGATCTGAGCGACGCTCATAGACAATGTCCCGTTAATGATTAGCGCCAACGCGCATCGGCTTTGATGTTTCTTTGAATCTCACGTTCCCAGCGCGCGCCATTTTCCAACAAACGTTCCTTGTCATAGAAAAGCTCTTCACGCGTCTCGGTTGCGAACTCAAAATTCGGACCCTCAACAATGGCATCAACCGGGCACGCTTCCTGGCAGAAACCGCAATAAATACATTTCGTCATATCGATGTCATAACGCGTCGTGCGGCGCGTTCCGTCATTGCGACGAGGACCCGCTTCAATCGTAATCGCTTGCGCGGGGCAAATCGCTTCGCAAAGTTTGCAAGCGATGCAGCGCTCTTCGCCGTTTGGATAACGACGCAACGCATGTTCACCCCGAAACCGAGCGCTCACAGGATTTTTTTCGAACGGATAATTGATCGTCGCCTTAGGCTTAAAGAAATAGCGCATCGACAACACGAAGGCGCTCACGAATTCTTTGAGGAGGAGCGATTTGGCGGCTTGTTGCAAAGACATGGTTTATTTCCTCAATGCCCCGGCGCCCAACCGGTGAATTGCAAGACACCAGCAACCGCGACAACCATAAAGAGCGAGATCGGCAAGAAAACTTTCCAGCCCAAACGCATCAACTGATCATAGCGATAGCGCGGCACGAACGCCTTCACCATCGAGAACATGAAAAAGACAAGACAGGTTTTAATGACGAACCACACGACGCCCGGCACCCAAGTAAAGGGCGCGACATCGAAAGGCGGCAACCAACCCCCAAGAAAGAGAATGGTCGTGAGAGCACACATAGTGACAATGGCGACATATTCACCAAGCATGAACATCATATAGGGCGTTGAACCATACTCGACCATAAAACCGGCCACGAGTTCGGATTCCGCTTCAACAAGATCGAAAGGCGGACGGTTGGTTTCTGCCAGTGCCGAGATGAAAAAGATCACAAACATCGGGAAAAGCGGCAGCCAGAACCAGCTGAACATTCCGTAATTACCGCGTTGCGCATTCACAACATCTGAAAGGTTCAACGAACCCACGCAGAGAAGAACGGTGATCACCACAAAGCCGATGGAGACTTCGTAAGAGACCATTTGCGCGGCAGAACGAAGCGCACCGAGAAACGGATATTTAGAGTTCGATGCCCAGCCCCCCATGATGACGCCATAAACGCCGAGCGATGAGATCGCGAAAATATAAAGAACACCGACATTGATATTCGCTATCGCCCATCCATCCATCACAGGCAAAACAGCCCAAGCCGCAAGCGCCAATGTGGCGGTGACAAGCGGAGCCAAAAGAAAAACACCCTTATTGGCACCTGCAGGAATTGTGGGCTCTTTCAGAATGAACTTCAACAAATCCGCAAAGCTTTGAAAGAGGCCGAAAGGACCAACCACATTCGGACCACGACGCAATTGTACAGCCGCCCAAATTTTGCGGTCTGCCAAAAGAATAAAGGCGACAAACACAAGAAGCGCCACAAGCAACAAAAGGCTTTTCAGGATTGTGATCCCGAGCGCGAGCGCCCAACCATAAGAAGCAATATCATCTGCCATGCTTCACTCTTTCCTATTCCGCAGCGACCGCGACGGGGCGACGCGCGATTGAGGCGCATTCACCCATCACACGCGACGCACGCGCGATCGCATTGGTCAAATGATAGTCTTTAATCGCCGACCGGAACGGCTCTTTAGAGTAGCCCGTATCCATCGCAGCCAACGCTTCAATCGATGATGATGATCCGGCCTCAACCGATCCCAGAACCACAAAATGCGGATGGACGGCATAAAGCGCTTTACGCAAAGAAGTGAGTGAGTCAAACGAGACAGAAACACCCAAGGCTTCAGCCAACCCGCGAATGACGGCCCAATCTTCACGCGCGTCACCCGGCGGGAAGATTGCGCGATTGGCCAATTGAACACGACCTTCCGTGTTCACATAGAGACCGGATTTTTCTGTATAAGTTGCACCCGGCAAAATCACATCGGCACGATGCGCGCCGCGATCGCCATGCGTGCCTTGATAGATCACAAAGGCGCCAGCGGGGATTTCAACCTCATCAACACCGAGAAGATAAAGAACATCAAGCGCACCGGCTTTAATCATTCCGGCGGTATCAAGTCCGCCCTCACCCGGCACAAAACCAATATCGAGCGCGCCCACAAGCGAGGCTTCGGTATGGAGAATGCTAAAGCCATTCCACTCGGGCGTAAGCCCGCCATGCGTTTTGGCGAGTTTAGCAGCTGTCGCAAGAATGGCTGCGCCATCAGCGCGGTTCAACGCGCCTTGGCCCACAATAATCATCGGCTTGGATTTGCCAGCGAAAAGTTTGGCCGCTGCCGCCTCGAGACTTTCCGGGCCCGCGCCTTCGTAAGAATAGGGATAGGTGAGATCAGCCTTTTCGCCAACAACAGCAATCGACAAGCCGCCCTTCAAATAGCGCTTGCGGATACGCGCGTTCAGCACAGGGGCTTCATGGCGCGGATTGGAACCGATGATCAAAATAGCATCGGCGTCTTCAATGCCGGCAATCGTCGAATTGAAAAGATAAGACGCGCGGCCATGTTTCGGATGAAGCGGTGAACCCGGATAACGCGCGTCCGTATTCTGCGAGCCGAGCGCATTCATAAATGTTTTCAGCGCAAACATATCTTCGACACTCGCCAATTGTCCGGCAAGCGCGCCGATCCTTTGCGGTGTCGTTGATTTTACTTTTGCCGCGATAGCGCCAAAGGCTTCCGCCCATGAGACAGGCTGAAGCTTGCCATTGACGCGCAAATAGGGACGATCAAGGCGCTGCGTCTTCAATCCATCAAAAATGAAACGGCCTTTATCCGAGAGCCATTCTTCATTCACCGCTTCATTCAAACG
>RFZR01000182.1 GCA_009920595.1 Alphaproteobacteria bacterium
TCGTGATTCCGGTCAGGAATTGCGGCTCATATTCCCGCTTTGCGAGCCCCTATTTTGTCCGAAAATTCAGTTCCGCCCCGCGACCTAACAAAAAACCACGCTCTCCACTGGCAAAAATTTAAGTAATTTCAATTACTTATTTCCGGTCATTTCACGTCATCCGCCAAAAACAACGCGGTACATGATCCGCTCCGGGAAAAGCGTGAAAATAACTCAGATGATGAGCACAGATATCGCGAGCGAGACCGACGCACGAGACTTTACCCTCAGGGAAAATCAAAAACCGCCATTCAATAGCCAAGGATCCAGCGTCGACGGGATCGCAAGATGTTATGCTCGATTAAAATGGAATGTCGTCGTCGATATCGCCGCCACGGCTCGTGACCGCTGCCGGACCGCCTGACGAACGGCCGCCGCCATAAGAAACCGAACCGCCATCATCACCGCCGCTTGCGCCGCCTCCGCGACCATCAAGCAGTGTCATTTCACCACGATAGCGCTGCAATACGATTTCAGTGGTTGTGCGCTCCTGGCCATTCTTGTCGGTGTATTTACGGGTCTGCAATTGACCTTCGAGATAGAGCTTCGAGCCCTTCTTCACATATTGCTCAGCGACCTTGGCGAGGTTCTCATTAAAGATCACGACATTGTGCCACTCGGTGCGCTCTTTACGCTCGCCGGACGCCTTGTCGCGCCAAGATTCTGTTGTTGCGAGTGAGAAATTGCACACAGGCTCGCCAGAATTTAAGCGACGCACTTCAGGATCACGTCCAACATTCCCAACCAAAATGACCTTGTTGACACTGCCCGACATCGTCCGCTCCCGCTCTATCTCGCGCCAAAAACCAATAAAGAACCCTAGCCGATGCTGAGTTGCAAAGGGCCCCAGGGAACATGGTTATCCACATCGTCAGGCGTGATTTCACGCAAAAATTCAATGGAAAACAATACATGTTCCTGATATGTTCTCATCCAACACGAGGTTCATTCGTATGTCAACCATAAAAGCTATGCCTCTTATGGCGCTCTCACCGAGGACCCTTTAGGTAGAGCGCATCACGGCAAGACGGGACAATGACATGGCCAAGCTCGACGACCTTTTTGACTCCGGTTCCGGACGGGACGCCCGTGTCATTTCCATTCGTGGCGCACGCGAGCACAATCTCAAAAATGTCGATCTGACAATCCCGCGTGACCGGCTTGTGGTCTTCACAGGCCTTTCGGGCTCGGGCAAATCCTCGCTTGCCTTCGATACAATCTATGCCGAAGGCCAGCGCCGTTATGTCGAGAGTCTCTCGGCCTATGCACGGCAATTTCTCGAGATGATGCAAAAGCCGGATGTCGATCAGATTGACGGTCTCTCGCCAGCAATTTCGATTGAACAGAAAACGACATCGAAGAACCCGCGATCAACGGTCGGCACTGTTACTGAAATTTACGACTATATGCGTCTGCTCTTCGCGCGTGTGGGTGTTCCCTACTCACCCGCAACCGGTCTTCCGATTGAGAGCCAGACGGTTCAGCAAATGGTTGATCGTATTCTCGCACTTCCTGAAAAGACACGCCTATATTTACTGGCTCCTGTTGTGCGGGGTCGTAAAGGTGAATATCGCAAGGAGCTTGCTGAGTTTCAAAAGCGCGGTTTTCAACGCGTAAAAATTGACGGCAAATTCTATGAAATTCCCGAAGCGCCGCCGCTCGATAAAAAACTGAAACATGACATTGATGTCGTCGTTGATCGCATCGTCGTGCGTGAAGATATTGCCGCGCGTTTAGCCGAAAGCCTCGAAACGATTCTTGAATTGGCCGATGGTATCGCGGTCGTCGAATTTGCCGATGAGAAAGAAGCAAAAGGCGACGCCAAACGTGTGATCTTCTCGCGCAAATTCGCCTGCCCTGTTTCAGGTTTTACCATTCCGGAAATCGAACCGCGTCTGTTCTCGTTCAATAATCCTTTTGGCGCTTGTCCGGTTTGCGATGGTTTGGGCCACGAAATGCGGATTGATCCCGATCTCGTTGTACCGGATGAAAGTCTGACTTTGAAAGCGGGCGCGGTCGCGCCTTGGGCGAAATCCTCTTCGCCTTATTACACACAAACTTTGCAAGCTCTCGGTAGCCATTATGGATTCAAGCTCACGAGCAAATGGAGCGATCTCACGAAGAAAGCGCGCAACGCCATTCTCTTTGGAACGGACGAAGAAGAGGTCCGCTTCTCATATGACGATGGGTCGCGCTCTTACACAGTGCGGAAGCCCTTTGAAGGTGTCGTCAATAATCTTGAACGGCGTTGGAAAGAAACGGACAGTGATTGGGCGCGCGAGGAAATCGGGCGCTTCATGTCCGAGACGCCCTGCTCCGCTTGCAATGGTCATCGTTTGAAGCCTGAAGCGCTTGCTGTTAAAATTGCAAAACATCACATTGCCGATGTTTCGAAATTTTCGGTCGCTGAGGCGCATCGCTGGTTTGATACGCTGCCGAAGTCGCTCACCAAAAAGCAAAATGAAATTGCAGGCCGTATTTTAAAAGAGATCCGCGAACGTCTCACATTTCTCGTTGATGTCGGTCTTGATTATCTAACACTTTCTCGCAATTCAGGTTCGCTTTCTGGCGGTGAGAGCCAACGCATTCGATTGGCCTCACAAATCGGTTCGGGCCTTTCAGGCGTTCTTTATGTTCTCGACGAACCTTCAATCGGCCTTCATCAACGCGACAATGAAAGATTGCTCGGCACGCTGAAAAGATTGCGCGATTTGGGCAACACCGTGATTGTTGTTGAACATGATGAAGACGCAATTCTACAAGCCGATTGGGTTGTCGATGTGGGTCCGGGCGCGGGTATTCACGGCGGGAAAATCGTAGCCGAAGGTCAACCGAAAGATATTCTCGATCATCCGAAATCTTTGACGGGCAAATATCTCAAAGGCGAGATGGGTGTGCCCACGCCACCACAACGGCGCAAACCGCAAAAAGGCCGGATGCTCAAACTCATCGGTGCACGCGGTAACAATCTTAAAAATGTCACAGCAGAGATTCCGCTTGGAACATTCACCTGCATTACAGGTGTTTCAGGTGGTGGCAAATCCACTCTGATTATTGATACGCTTTATCGCGCGGTCGCGCGTCGTTTGAATGGTGCTTTTGAGCAGCCCGCTCCGTTTGATCGGATCGAAGGCCTCGAACATCTCGATAAAGTGATCGATATTGATCAGTCGCCGATTGGTCGCACGCCGCGTTCAAATCCGGCAACCTATACGGGCGCCTTCACACCCATCCGGGAATGGTATGCGGAATTGCCGGAAGCGAAAGCGCGCGGCTATCAACCCGGTCGCTTCTCCTTCAATGTTAAAGGTGGACGATGCGAGGCGTGCCAAGGGGATGGCGTCATCAAGATCGAGATGCATTTTCTTCCTGATGTCTATGTGACATGCGATGTCTGCAAAGGGCGTCGCTATGATCGCGAAACGCTCGAAGTGAAATTCCGCGATAAATCGATCGCCGATCTTCTTGATATGACGGTTGAGGAAGCCGCAACGCTTTTCAAAGCTGTGCCCTCGATCCGCGAGAAAATGGAAACGCTTGCCCGGGTTGGTCTCGACTATATCAAGGTCGGCCAGCAAGCGACCACGCTTTCGGGCGGCGAAGCGCAGCGCGTGAAGCTCTCAAAAGAACTCTCCCGCCGCGCGACCGGCCGGACGCTTTATATCCTCGACGAGCCAACGACAGGCCTCCATTTCCACGATGTGGCGAAGCTTTTGGAAGTCCTCCATGAGCTTGTCGAGCAAGGCAACACCGTCATTGTGATCGAACATAATCTCGAAGTGATCAAAACCGCCGACTGGATCATTGATATGGGTCCTGAGGGTGGTGATGGCGGCGGTGTGATCGTGGCTCAAGGCACGCCCGAGGACATTGTGAAGGGCAATAAGGGCCATACCGCCCGGTTTTTGGCAGAAATCATGTCCAGACGTCCTCCAAAATCGTCAAAAGCGAAGGCAGGCTCGATTGCGGCCAAATAGTGTCTTCTATGTGAAAAAGAGATGGCATTAGGTCTTATTTAACTTAGATCACCCATTTATGCATAGCTGACTTGCTATCTGACCGTCTGGTCAAGTGTAGTGGCACCGCTTATATGCAGTGCAACAATTTCAGAGAGGGCCCGTTTTGATCGTCAAAATGTGTGGCGCTCTGCT
>RFZR01000183.1 GCA_009920595.1 Alphaproteobacteria bacterium
AGCGCTGAACTCACACTTTTTCTACAAAACTATCCAGCACCATTTTGCGGCCGGCTTTGTCGAAATCGATTGTGAGTTTGTTGCCGTCAATGCTGGCAACAGAGCCATTGCCGAATTTGATGTGAAAGACGCGGTCACCTTCGCTAAAACGTGACGGTGCACCTGTTGATTTTGCAACGAGTTCGCCTTCGATCAGCATTGCGCTGCGACGCGCGGGCGGTGCGCGATAAGGTTCCGCGCGTTCTGAAAACCCATCCGCGCTGAAACGACGTCCGCGTTGCGCATCATCGCGGCGTTCATTGCGATCATCATCTTCATCATATCCACCGGCGACGCGTCCGCGACCACCGGGGCCACGATCGGTACTCCCGCCACGCTGTTGTGCGCGTTGCCAGCCGGGCGTTTGATAGGATGAACCGCCGAAACTTTGTTGATCAAAACGCGAGCGGCCATAGCCGCCTTGACCACTCGCAAATCCTGCCGGTGCATCCATCACTTCAACATGTTCGGGTGGCAATTCATCAATGAAGCGCGAGGGAACCGTCGCGCTCCACAAGCCATGAATACGGCGATTGCTTGCAAAATAAAGTTTTGCGCGTCGTCTTGCGCGGGTGAGGCCGACATAAGCGAGACGGCGTTCTTCTTCCAGGCCTGCACGCCCATTTTCGTCCAATGCGCGTTGGTTCGGGAAAAGACCTTCTTCCCAACCGGGCAAGAATACGGTTTCGAATTCAAGTCCCTTTGCACCATGCAAAGTCATAATCGAAACACGGTCGCTTGAATCATTGTCGCTCATTTCCATGACAAGCGAGACATGTTCAAGGAATCCTGCGAGGTCAGGAAATTCTTCCATCGACCGCACAAGTTCTTTCAAGTTTTCAAGGCGTCCGGCGCTGTCGGCAGTGCGTTCCTTTTGCCACATATCGGTGTAGCCGGACTCTTCCAAAATCTGTTCGGCGAGTTCCGAATGTTTCATCGTTTCAATGAGCGAGGACCAGCGCTCGAAACTCTTCGCAAGCTCGCGCAAAGTTGCGCGCGGGCGTGGTTTCAATTCATCCGTTTCGATCAAGCGACGCACCGCTTCCAGCATCGCAACGCTATTTTTGCGGGCGTATAAATGCACCTGCTCAATCGTTGCATCACCTAAGCCACGCTTCGGCGTGTTCACAATGCGCTCGAAGGCAAGATCGTCTGCGGGGTTCGCGACGACACGAAGATAAGCCATCGCGTCGCGAATTTCAGCGCGCTCATAAAAGCGCGGACCGCCAATCACGCGATAGGGAAGTCCAAGCGTCACAAAGCGATCTTCAATCTCGCGCATTTGTGCGGAGATGCGGACAAGAATAGCGATATCGGCAAGCGCATGGCCTTTATGTTGAAGCGCTTCGATCTCTTCACCGATCAAACGCGCTTCTTCTTCGGAGTCCCAAGCGCCGGTGAGTGTTGGCTTCTCGCCCTCTTCATCATCGGTGAAAAGCGTTTTGCCGAGACGCCCTTGATTATGTGCGATGAGTTTTCCGGCCGCATTCAGGATATGGCCGGTCGAGCGATAATTTCTCTCAAGACGAATGACGACGGCGCCTGGAAAATCTTTCTCGAAGCGTAAGATGTTGTCGACTTCCGCGCCACGCCAGCCATAGATCGATTGATCATCGTCGCCCACGCAACAGACATTGCGGCGACCTTGGGCCAAAAGACGCAGCCATAGATATTGCGCGACATTGGTGTCTTGATACTCGTCAACGAGCATGAATTTGAAACGCTCTTGATAGGCGCTCAGCACATCTGGTTGTTCGCGGAAGAGACGTAAATTTTCAAGCAACAGATCGCCAAAATCAGCGGCGTTTAACTGTTTCAATCGTTCTTGATAAAGCGCATAGAGTTTCGCGCCTTTGCCATTGGCAAAAGCGGCCGCTTCTCCCGAAGGGACTTTGTCAGGCGTGAGGCCGCGATTTTTCCACCCATCAATATAAGAGGAGAGCGCGCGCGCAGGCCAGCGTTTCTCGTCAATATCTTCAGCGCGGATGACTTGCCGCATCAAACGAATTTGATCATCCGTATCGAGAATGGTGAAATCGGATTTCAAACCGACAAGTTCAGCATGACGACGTAAAATTTTTGTACCAATCGCATGGAATGTTCCAAGCCATGGCATGCCTTCAGCCACATCGCCAACAAGATGCGCGATACGCTCTTTCATTTCGCGTGCGGCTTTGTTGGTGAAGGTGACGGCCAGAATTTGTGAAGGATAGGCGCTGCCTGTGGCGATGATATGGGCGATGCGGGTCGTGAGCACGCGCGTCTTGCCGGTACCCGCGCCCGCAAGCACGAGCACGGGGCCTTCAATCGCTTCAACCGCGCGGCGTTGCTCGGGGTTCAATCCCTCAAGATAAGCGCCATTGCCGCGCGCGGCGGTTTGCGCACGCTGCGCCAACCCTCCGGCTTTCGGCCGATAGGCGAGATCATCATCAAAGGGGAAGGGATCACTCACTCGAAACCTCAAAAGAGACGAACAAAGCGCGAATCAGAGCCGGAGAATGGACGAGCCGACCCGTGATGTCGATCTAAAGCGCGGCGTCTAATGGAGGCCAACTTTACCCGCGCGGCCTGTATTCGGGATGGCGATCACGCGGCCGATATGGTCGGGGCGGGGCATATGGAGCAGCATGACTTCGGCGGTTGCTGCGAGCCAGCCTTCTTGCGCATGGCGCATCTCGAGCGCGAGATGCATGCGTTTTACATCATAATCGATGAGCTGCAGCGTCATTCGCATCGGCATGTCGGCAAGAACTTCCCGTCGATAGGAGACATGCGCTTCGGCCACGAAAATGGTGCCCGGCCCCTCCCGATAATAGTCCTTATCGAGCCCGAGGAGATCCAGCGCCTCATCAAGGGATCTGTCGAACATGACGTGGTAATAGGCCATGTTGAGATGGTTATTGTCGTCGATCCATGCCGGTTCTGGCCGCATGACGGAGGAGACAAAGGGCGCAAAAAAGAGCGGATTGATCTTCGGCTTTGCGGACATCGGGGCTCGATCGCGCGGGGGAGATGATTTTTTTCATTATCGGGATCGGGAAGCCGCTGGCAAGGCGTGAAATTTCTTAATCCTATTGCCTTTCTTTTGCCGCGCGACTTTGAAAAACCGTCGCGCGGGGCTCTTTCCCCTTGTATGGTGCGCCGCGGCGGCCGGGGTCTTCGGCCTCAACAACAAAAATGGGTAGGCGTTTCGTGCGCGAGTTTCTGACCGGACTGGCGATTCTGATTATCGGCGTGCTCTTTATGGCACTGCTGGCTCCGCTTTTTGTTGATTTTAATGAGCGGCGCGCCTTTGTCGAAGAGACACTTTCGCGCGCGGCCGGAACCCGCATCGCGGTTGAGGGCGCAATTTCGGTGCGCTTTTTACCTTTCCCCGTAGTGAAGCTTGAGGGCGTTACCGTCGGCAGCAAAGTGGCGGGCATTGAAGTAAAAGCCGATCGCGTTTCGCTTGATATTGGCACGATGCCGCTTCTCAAAGGCGAGATCCATGTGATGGAGGCGATCGTCGAAAAGCCTATCGTCACGCTTGCGATTTCAGCCGATGGTCGTGTGCCGAAATTTCCGCCTCTGTCTAATAAGACAGAAGACGCGTCTTCCGGATGGACAATCCGCATCGAAACACTTGCGCTCCGGAATGGGGAATTGGCGATCGTTCCAACCGCAGACGCCCCACCCATGCGTCTCTCAAAATTGGATCTCGATGTTGAAGCCGCAGCGCTCTCTGGCCCATGGCATGTCGAAGGGACGGGGCAATGGCATGGGCGCTCTGTCAATGTACGCCTTACAACCGGCGCGCTTGATGAAGCGGGGCTTTTGCGTGCGCGTGCAGGGATTGATCGCAAAGGTGGCGGCTTTCGTGCCGAGCTTGATGGCATCATTTCAACACGCGGTGAGACAGGTTTTGACGGCAAGCTCAAACTTGAAGGCGATATGGCGTGGCCGGAAGATAATGATATCGGCATTCGTCCTGTAACCGTGACATCATCTTTACGATTGGCGGGTCGCGGCTTTGATATTTCATCCGCTGAAATTCAAGCTGGCGGTGATGAAAGCGGTTTTAAGCTCACAGGTTCTGGCAATGGCACGCTCGGACAAAAGGGCGGCATGATTTTGTTTCTTGATGCGCGGCAAATTGATCTTGA
>RFZR01000184.1 GCA_009920595.1 Alphaproteobacteria bacterium
GCGGCAACAAACTTCGCCATTTTATCAACGAAGGCCGGATCTTTCAGCTTGTCTTCCATGACATAGAGACCATCTTCCATGGTCGCGACGCCTTGATCTTCATATTTGAAGACGACGAGCTTGTCGGCAGGAATGCCGCCATCAATGACCTGCCAATATTCGTTGTAAGTCATCGTGGAAACGCAATCAGCTTGCTTTTGCAACAACGGATCAACGTTGAAGCCTTGCTTCAACACTTTCACGCCGCCCTTTGAACCATCCGTCTTGATGCCGAGTTTCGACATCCATGAAAGGAACGGATATTCGTTGCCGTAGAACCACACACCGAGTGTACGATCTTTCAAATCGGCAGGCGATTTGATTCCCGTTTCAGCGCGGCAGGTAAGCATCATGCCCGAACGCTTGAAAGGCTGCGCGATGTTGACAAGCGGCACGCCCTTTTCGCGTGTTGCCAAGGCTGACGGCATCCAGTCAACAACGACATCGGCACCACCACCGGCGATGACTTGCGGCGGCGCAATGTCCGGACCGCCTGGCTTAATCGTCACATCAAGACCGGCGTCTTTGTAGAAGCCCTTATCCTTCGCAACATAGTAACCGGCGAATTGTGCCTGCGTGACCCATTTCAATTGCAAGGTCACTTTGTCTGCGGCGTGCGCGGAGGCAACGCCGAGCCCTGCAAGGGCCATCATTCCAAATACCAGCTTCCGCATTCTCTTCTCCCCTTTTTCGGGCCAAAGCCCCACTCACTAAGCCCCCTGACGATAGGAAGCATGCCAAAACGTGATCCGCTTTTCGATGAAAGCCAAGATCCCGTAAAACAGAGATCCACAAAGTGCGGCAACAACAATCGTCGCCCACACCATGTCGATATTCATTCGCCCAACTTCTGTGTTGATGCGAAAACCCATACCCACAATCGGCGTGCCGAAGAACTCGGCCACGATGGCGCCGATCAAGGCCAAAGTGGAATTGATTTTGAGGCCATTGAAAATGAAGGGCAAGGCCGAAGGCAAGCGCAGCGCGAATAAAGTCTGTCCATAACTGGCTGCATAAGTTTTCATCAGATCGCGTTCCATCGCGCCTGCTGCCGTCAACCCCGCAACCGTATTCACGAGCTGCGGGAAAAACGTCATGATCACAACGACGGCTGCTTTTGATTGCCAATCAAAGCCGAACCACATCACCATGATGGGCGCGACACCGACGATGGGCAAAGCGGAGACAAGATTGCCGAGCGGCAACAAGCCACGCTGCAAGAAGGGAACACGGTCTATCAAGATCGCGACAAGAATTCCGGCACCACAGCCGATCACATAGCCAGCAAGAATGCCTTGCACCGTCTGTAAAAAATCGGCACCCAAAATGGGCAGCGATGTAAAAAGCTTGCCCAATATCGCGGAGGGCGCAGGCAAAATCACCATCGGGATTTGTAAGCCGCGCGCGAGCACTTCCCACAAGACGATCAGCGTGAAACCAAAAATCATCGGCACCGCAAGATCAGACAAGAGTTTCGCGCGACCACGCGGCGCTTGTTCAGCAAGAACAACATCAACTGCGCGCCAAGCGAGCAACCAGAAGGCCAATGTCGCGGCATAAAAGCCCCATGCGCGTGTGCCTTCGGCATGAGCGAGAGTCACAAGCTCGATCGCCAGAATAAAACTCGCGAAAGGAATGTTCCACCGCTGCGGACCCGTCACTTCCGGCCCACCGCTTTGCCGCAAAGCCGTGACGCCGATGATACCGAAGATCAAACGCGTGATGACATGATCATCGAAAAGCGAGACCGGCACATCATGCGTATAAGATCCGACTGCACCAAAAATCGCCGCAGCCCCGCCGATGGCGAGAAGATAATTATAGCGCCCCATCACCGCGCCCCCATGGCTTTTGTGACGACGCGATCAAGAATGCCAACAAGCGTCACCAGCGCCCAAGCGCAAGCAGCGGCAGCAAAGAGAGCCGACCAAATTTGAATTGTTTGTCCGTAATAAGAACCTGCAAGCAAGCGCGCGCCAAAACCACCGTCTTCACTCTTTGTGAGTTCCGCAACGACCGTGCCGACAAGACTGGCCGCAACGCCGACTTTCAAACTCGCAAACAGAAACGGCACAGAGGCTGGAATGCGCAATTTAAAAAAAGTTTGAACACGCGAGGCTGAATAAGTACGCATCAAATCAAGTTGCAACGGATCGGGTGACCTTAGACCTTTCACCATGCCTACAGTGACAGGAAAAAATGACAGATAGGCTGCGATGATCGATTTTGGAATCAATCCGGTAATATCAAATTGATTCATGATCACGATGATCATGGGTGCGAGCGCGATGATGGGGATGGTTTGAGACGCGACAACCCAAGGCATTAAGCTTTTGTCGAGGCTTTTCACGTGCACAACCAGAATCGCGAGAATCATTCCCAGCGCTGAACCGATGAGAAAACCAAACAAAGTCGCCGAGAGCGTCACATAGCCATGGAACACCAAACTGCGCTTTGATGTCGGCGCGGTATCAATCACGGTTTTGTAGAGTTCGGAAAGAATTTGATCCGGTGCCGGAAGTTTCGGGCGCTCTTGCGACCAGGTGCCTTTGATGAATTCCGAAAGCGTATAATCTGTCTTGTTAGCATTCGCGAAGGCATCGCGTTGCATATCGCCATTCAGATAAATCGAACCCAAATACCAAAACACAACGAGGATCGCCGAGACGACGAAGACAGGCAGAGTCTTGCCGGACCAAAGTGACGTCAGCATGAGCCACTCTCAATCGACATAAGAATGCCCCTCGCGCAATCCTTGCCGCACGCGATTGGCCGTGAATTTTTCCAGGACGCGGCGACATAACGACGATCTTGGTTGAAAGAAACACCGCTTCCGGGATCGAATGCGTCACAAAGACAACCGTTTTTTGTGTCTTTTCCCAAAGCCGCAAGAGTTGTTCATTCAATTTGTCGCGAACAATTTCATCAAGCGCGCCGAAAGGTTCATCCATCAACAAAAGCTCGGGATCGAAAGACAGCGCGCGCGCAATCGATGCCCGTTGTTGCATACCGCCCGAAAGCTGCCAGGGAAATTTGTTTTCAAACCCCGTGAGATTGACGAGATCAAGTCCTTTGCGCACGCGCTCGGCGCGCTCTTCTTTCGAATAACCCAATATCTCAAGCGGCAACGCGATATTTTTGCCAATCGTGCGCCAAGGATACAGTGCGGGCGCTTGAAACACATAACCATAAGCACGCTTTAACCGCGCTTCTTCCGGCGTCATCCCGTGAATGGAAATGCTGCCATCTGTCGGATGTTCGAGATCGGCAATCACGCGCAATAATGTTGTTTTGCCGCACCCGGAAGGACCGATGAGTGAAATAAAATCACCCTTCTCGACACCAAGTGAAACATTCGAAAGCGCATGAACCGGACCATCATTCGTTTCGAATGTGAGTGACAGATCGGCAATATCAATGACGCGGGAGGATGCCATTCAGCGCGCCACTTTCTTCGGTTGGGTCAATTCTTTCCATGTGGCCAGCGCTTTTGATTCTGGCGGGAAGGGCTTCCGCGCGATGAATTTTCCGCGACCTGTCTTTGCAGTGACTTTGCCGTTCTCATAAACCGTCTCACCGCGTGAGATCGTGACGCGCGGCAGACCTTTGAGTTTGAAGCCTTCAAACACATTGTAATCAATGACGTCGCTTCCGGATCCCAGATCACGATGTCAGCATCAGCGCCGACGACGATCGCGCCCTTCTTCGGGTAGAGATTTAAAATGCGTGCAATATTGGTTGAAGTGACCGCAACAAATTCATTCATCGTCAAGCGGCCGGTGCCAACACCATGTGTCCAGAGCACAGGCATGCGATCCTCAAGTCCACCGGTTCCATTCGGAATTTTCGAGAAATCCGTAAGACCCACTTCTTTTTGTTTCGTTGTGAACGCACAGTGATCGGTAGCAACCACCTGCAATGAACCTGCGCGCAAGCCGTTCCACAAATCTTCCTGATTCTTTTTATCGCGGAAGGGGGGTGACATCACGCGGCGCGCCGCGTGGACCCAATCCTTATTCATATATTCGCTTTCGTCGAGCACGAGATGCTGAATGAGCGGCTCGCCATAAACACGTTTGCCGAGTGCGCGCGCACGCTGAATCGCTTCATGCGCCGGAATCGATGAGGTAT
>RFZR01000185.1 GCA_009920595.1 Alphaproteobacteria bacterium
TCTTTCACCTTCGATGTTGTCTGCGATGTGTCGCATGAATTGTTGAAAGGCTTGCGCGCCAATCTCTTTGATGTGGTTGTCGCGATGACACCCGATGGTCCGGCCGAAGGCGCCTTTATGACATGGCGTGAGCCGATCAGCTGGTTTGGTTCGCCTGATCCGACATCTTCACTGGCTGACAAAGATCCGTTGCGGATTGTGTGTTATCCCGAAGGCTGTCTCTATCGTCGCAATATGTTGAGCGCGTTGCAAAATGTCGGACGGGGATTTGAGATTGTTTACTCAAGCCCAAGCATCTCCGGAATTTCTGCAGCAGTGAAAACAGGTTTTGGTTTGACAGTGCTTGCGGATCGTCTTGTGCAACATGAATTGCGTCGTTTGGGTCCGGCTGATGGATTACCGAAACTCGCCGATGTTGTTGTTGGTGTGTATCTAAGTAAGGCGCTCGGTTCGACGGCGGCGCAAAGTGTGGCCGCGCGACTTTCAACGCTGTTTGTTGAAGGTGATGTGAACACCAAAGGCGCCGCGTAAACGCATGATCCTGCGCGTCCTCAAGCCGTTGCGTTCAGGCGCCGCGCTGTCATTTTGACCATATCTGACAGGGTTTTAAACGCGGGCGCGAGCGGATTGGATTTCCGCCAGATCATTCCGATTGTGCGTGTGGGTTCAGGTTTACCGAAGCGAATAACAGAAACAGAAGCTGAACGTGTTTCAATCGGCACTGCCATTTCCGGAATCAATGTGACGCCCAGACCTGCATCGACCATTTGCACCAAGGTTGCGAGAGAGCTGCCATCAAGCGTTTCACGCGGGCGCTTCAAAGAGAGATTACAAAATTCCAAGGCTTGATCACGGAAGCAATGGCCTTCTTCAAGAAGCAGAAGCCGCATTTCTTGCAACATCTCGACACTCGGCACTGGTTTACGATCATCACTTTTCGGACGAACAAAAACGAAATGTTCGGTGATGAGCGGCACCTCTTCAAAGGAAGGTTCTGATACGGGCAGCGCAACAATGGCCGTATCGATACGCCCTTGAGTGAGATCTTCGATCAGACGCGGCGTCACCGTTTCACGAATATGAATATCGATCTCCGGCGTGTCGCGTTTCAAATCACTCACAAGCGCGGGAAGAAGATAGGGCGCGATTGTGGGGATGATGCCCATTCTGAGGCGAGATAAAAACGTCCCTTTCTCATTGCGCGCAAAATCTTCAAGATCCTGGACAGAGCGCAAGATATCCCGCGCGCGATCTACGAAAGTCTCGCCGAAACTTGTGAGCCGCACTTGCCTTGTGTCGCGTTCAAAAAGGGCGACGCCCAAATGATCTTCGACCTCCTTGATCTGAAGAGACAATGCGGGCTGAGAAATCGCACAAAGATCTGCCGCGCGGCCGAAATGGCCCGTCTGGGCGAGCGCTTGCACATAGCGCAATTGTTTGAGGGTCAGATTATTCATAAGTAAAACTTATCATATAAATCAAAAATTCAAAATTAAACAAATTATTTAAAACTGATACAGGTCAAACCATCGCGAGTCGCGTGCCGTATAAAAGCCAGTGCGACCGAATAGTTTTATCCTTTGGGGAGATCATGATGAGCGGAACAGAGACAAAAGCGGGTAAATGCCCGGTGGTTCACGGCAATCCGAACCACGCAACCTTCGGTATGCGGTCAAATCGCGAATGGTGGCCGAACCAACTCAATCTCCGGATCCTGCATCAGAATTCCTCGATGTCCGATCCAATGGACCCGAATTTTTCCTATGCCGAGGCCTTCAAGAAGCTCGATTACGCGGCGGTAAAGAAAGATCTCCACGCCTTGATGACCGATTCGCAGGAGTGGTGGCCGGCCGATTATGGTCATTATGGCCCCTTCTTCATCCGTATGGCTTGGCATAGCGCCGGTACCTATCGCACAGGCGATGGCCGTGGCGGCGGCTCGCGCGGTTCGCAGCGTTTCGCGCCTTTGAACAGCTGGCCGGATAACACCAATCTCGACAAAGCGCGTCGTTTGCTTTGGCCGATCAAACAGAAATATGGCAACGCGCTCTCTTGGGCCGATTTGATGATTTTGGCAGGCAATGTCGCGCTTGAATCGATGGGCTTTAAAACTTTCGGTTTCGCCGGTGGCCGTGAAGATATTTGGGAGCCAGAAGAAGACATCTACTGGGGTAAAGAAAAGACCTGGCTCGGTGACGAGCGCTATCAAGGTGATCGCGATCTCGAAAATCCATTAGCCGCCGTGCAGATGGGTCTCATTTACGTCAATCCGGAAGGTCCGAATGGCAAGCCGGATCCGCTCGCCTCAGCGCGTGACATTCGTGAAACCTTCGCGCGCATGGCAATGAATGATGAAGAGACTGTGGCATTGATTGCCGGTGGTCACACATTCGGTAAAGTTCATGGTGCAGCTGATCCTTCAAAATATGTTGGAGCAGAGCCGGAAGGTGCAAGCATCGAAGAGCAGGGCCTTGGGTGGAAAAACACTTATGGTCCTGGCCATGGCGCGCATACGATCACAAGCGGTCTTGAAGGCGCGTGGACGACCAATCCGATCAAGTGGGACAACAACTATCTCGATAATCTCTTCAATTACGATTGGGAATTGACGAAGAGCCCTGCTGGTGCGTGGCAGTGGACACCAAAGAATGGTGCGGGTGCGGGTACCGTGCCGGATGCGCATGATCCTTCAAAGCGTCACGCGCCGATGATGCTCACCTCAGACATGGCGCTGAAAGTCGATCCGATCTACGGTCCGATTTCCAAACGCTTCAAGGAAAACCCAGCGCAATTTGCTGATGCTTTCGCGCGCGCATGGTTCAAACTCATGCATCGCGATATGGGTCCGAAGACACGTTATATCGGCCCCGAGGCTCCGAAAGAAGATTTGATCTGGCAAGATCCGATTCCGGCGGTGAATCATCCGCTTGTGGACGCAAAAGATGTTGCCGCATTGAAGACGCACATCTTGAGTGCAGGTATTTCAATCGCTGATCTCGTTTCAACCGCATGGGCTTCGGCTTCGACGTTCCGTGGTTCGGATCGTCGCGGTGGTGCGAATGGTGCACGCATCCGTTTGGCGCCGCAAAAGGATTGGGCGGCGAATGATCCAGCAACTTTGCACAAAGTGTTGTCAGCGCTTGAATCGATCCAAGCGAAGTTCAACGCCTCAGCAACAGGCGGTAAGAAAATCTCGCTTGCCGATTTGATTGTTTTGGCAGGTGGCGCGGCGATTGAAGAGGCAGCGAAGAAGGCGGGTCATTCCATTGAAGTGCCCTTTACGCCGGGCCGCATGGATGCGAGCCAAGAGCACACGGATGTTGACTCCTTTGCCGTGCTAGAGCCGATTGCGGATGGTTTCCGTAATTATCAGAAGGGCCGCTATGCGGTGTCAGCTGAGGAATTACTGCTCGACAAAGCGCAGCTTCTCACTTTGACGGGCCCAGAATTGACGGCGCTTGTCGGTGGTCTTCGTGTTCTCAATGCGAATACGGGCAAAGCAAAGCATGGTGTGTTCACGAAAAATCCTGAAACACTCACCAATGATTTCTTCGTCAATCTTCTCGATATGAGCACCGAGTGGAAATCAACCGACGACAAAGCTGAGACGTTCGAAGGCCGTGATCGGAAAACCGGTGCGGTGAAATGGACGGCTACGCGCGTTGATCTTGTGTTTGGATCGAATTCGCAATTGCGTGCTTTCGCCGAAGTCTATGGACAGGCAGATTCAAAAGCGAAATTTGTGAAAGATTTCGTCGCGGCTTGGACCAAAGTCATGATGCTTGATCGGTTCGATTTGGCCTAATCGTTTGAAGGTTATGAAATATCAGGGGTGCGGGCTTTAAAGGCGCGCGCCCCTTTTCTTTTCCGAAAAGATCGCTGCGCGAGATTGCGTGGGCGCATAAGCCTGATTTATAAAGACGCCTGATCCTTTATCGATTCGGTCCGCGTGAGCGCTGAGCTTGCAGGCCCTCACTTACAAAGCCGGAGATTTTACGATGCTGAAACTCTTGTCATCTGCGACTTTTGTAACGCTTCTCGCTTTGTCGAGCCCTGTTATGGCCAATCCTTTTTTTGGTGGGCCCAATGAAGCGTCTTGCGTCACGGCGGC
>RFZR01000186.1 GCA_009920595.1 Alphaproteobacteria bacterium
AAGGCAGATCGCCATCTTTGAAGCCCTTGAGATTGGCACGGTCCATCGTGATCTTGCTGCCATCAAGATTGAGCGAGCCGATATCAATATTAGCGGGCAGTGTTTTTAAAGGTTCGAAAAACACAAATAAAATCGGCCCTAAACTCGCAAGCACCGCGAGCAGCGGAATCGCAATCCGAAGAAATTTCACCCATCGTGTATGACGCCAAGCGGCTCTAAATGCCACCTCACGGCGCATTGTCGAACGACGGGGAAGGGCAGCACCCAAAGACATTCAGTATGGGCCTTTCGACCGCGTGAGGTTCGGTCAGGATTTGCGTCAGCTATGAGCAAAAATATCGATCTCGTCCCATCCTGCAAGGTCGAGCGCGGCACGAGCCGGCAAGAAATCAAAACAGGATTGCGCCAACGTTGTGCGATTTTCACGCGCAAGCAGAACATCAAGCTTGGCCTTAAGGTCATGCAGGTGAAGCACATCGGAAGCCGCGTAAGCGCTTTGGGCTTCGGTCAATTCCGCGGCGCCCCAATCTGAAGATTGTTGCTGCTTGGAGAGATCAACGCCGAGCAATTCGCGTGTGAGATCTTTGAGACCATGCCGGTCGGTATAGGTTCTCACCAAACGGGAGGCGATTTTCGTGCAATAAACAGGGGCCGTTTTGACGCCGAAACGGTTCAAGAGCACCGCAATATCAAATCGTCCGAAATGAAAGAGTTTCAGCACTTTTGGATCGGCAAGAAGTTTTTGTAAGTTCGGCGCGGGGGCATTTCCGGCCGGAATCTGGACGAGGTCCGCGCTGCCATCGCCGCGTGAAAGCTGGACGAGGCAGAGCCGGTCACGATGGGGGTTGAGCCCCAGCGTCTCGGTATCGATGGCAACGATCGGGCCGAGATTGTGGTCGGCGGGCAAATCACCCTGATGCAGGCGGATGGTCATAGGGGCTTAAATTCCTTTGGGTATAGCCTGCCTACGCTCACCAGCTGGCGGGCCTCAGCGAACCAGCCGAAACACGACAGTGCGGAGGCTGGTGCCCAGGAGAGGACTCGAACCTCCACGACTTGCATCACTGGTACCTGAAACCAGCGCGTCTACCAATTCCGCCACCTGGGCCTATCGTGGTTCTTAAGGGCGCGCGCTTCCGCTTGTCAACGATCAGGGGAGATTAGCGGGGGGGGGGGTGAGATTGATAAGAGCGCCTCTTCGTTAACGCGCTCTTCCTCGACGAGGCGAATCTCGGCCATCAGCGCTTTCACGGCAGGGGTGAGGGGCCGGCTTCGGCGCCATACCATGCCATAATTGGTGCCGAGCCAATTGAGTTCTGGAATATCGAGCGGGGTGATGTCGTCGGCGAGTGATTTCATCTGTTTTTTATGAAAGAGAATGCGTGGCACAATTCCGAACGCATCGCTGCTTTGAATGATTTGTAAAATTGCAGGAAAAGTATGCGCCGCAAGAGCGACACCGCTGTGGCTATAGTTTTTTCCTGAACCACCAAAAAAATTACCGCTGAAGCGCGCTTTCTCGAGCGCCCATTGTGAGGGATAGGTGCCGCAATAAGGGTAATCCATCAAATCCCCTACGCTGCGCTTTTCCTTTTTGGTGAGGGGATGGTCTTTGCGCACGCCGATCGTGCAGGCATGGCGCGGCAAAGACTCGATTTCGACTTCGCTCGTTTGTTGCGCAGCCGAGATATCAATAATCGCCAAATCCAGTGCGCCGGAAATGAGTTCAAGCATAATGTCGCGCCAATCGCGCTCAATGAGATCAAAGACGAGAGACGGGTGCTTTTTATGTGTTCGCGCGATCGCTCCATAGATCGAAATGAGTGGAGCATATGTGCCGGCACCAATAACGACGCGGCCGAGTTGTGCAGATTTTAGCTGTTCGATGTCGCTGAGAATCGCCTCGATCGGACTTGCGAGCAGTTTGTGACGCCTTAAAAACACTTCAGCGAGTGGTGTTGCAATCAACCCTTGCTCGCTTTTTGAAAATAATTTTCCGCCGATTTGATCTTCAAGCATTTTGAGCGCGCGGGATAGACCCGGTTGGCTCAATCCAAGAGATTTAGCAGCTTCTGTGACGCTGCCTTTTGAATTAAGCGCCTCGATAATCTCAAAATGACGCAAAGTAAGACGCATGATTACGCAACAAATTTTCGGTAACTGATATTCATATCACTATGATAAAATTTCATTTCATATTTTGAACAAGGATGACAAAAAAGCTGCATATACTAATTCAGAGGTTTTGTAATGGCTGCTAAACAAACAAAAGCGCTCAACAAAGCGCATCATAGCGTTGATCTCTTGGATCACAAAATCGCCAAAAAGCGCCAACGCTCCAGTGATGGTCGTAAGGAGGTTACCGCGGCAGAGCTTTTTGAACAGGCTTTGATGGACTATTATGCCGCAAAAGGCGCGGAATCGAACCCAAACTCATTTGACTCCCTCATGAGTGATACGCTGAGAACGGAATCTCTGGCACAAAAGATTTTATCGATGCCGGCAATGACACCAGGCCAGGTGTTAAAAAAATTATCGATTATCGATGAGGAATTGCTTGCTGATCTTGATTGTGAAGCGCCGGTCGAGCGGCGTCATATTGTCGCTTTTGCAGCTTTGAAAGTCGACATCATAAGACTGCTTGCAAATCAGTCCGAATGATGAGGGCTATTGTCGAGTCTGCCGTTGGTTCTCAATTTCTTTCATCACATCGATCATCGCCGCGATTTCGGGGAGATGCCGTTTTGATTTCAGTCCGATTGCAAAAATTTCAATGGGGCGGGAAATGATGGTGCGACTTTTCAATTCAATAATCCGGCTTGCGGTTCTCACGCCATGCACAAGATCATAAGGCAATCGTGCAATAGCGTGAGACCGTTCAAGCACGCCAAATATTTCAAAAATTGCATTCACACGGATCGCAGGAATAATCTCGCCCGTTAGAGGGTTGAACTGTCCGAGCCGACCGGGATTGCCTTCGACAAAGTCAACCAACTCTTGTGGAACGTCATCGCCTACGAGGGGGTAATCTCTCAAATCCTCAATCGACACATCGCCCCGATCAGCGAGGGGATGGGTTACATGGACAAAGAAGCGATTATCGATTTTGCCAATCGGCTCAACAAAAAAAGAACTTGTGTCTTGAATGACGGCGAGCGGTGCAACAGCCAGATCTATTTCATGAAGTTCTAAATTAAAGGAGAGATTTTCGAGATTTGTCCTCGTCTCAAAAACATAATCATGAAATCTCATCGACAGCGTTGCTACGGAGGGCGTAACCCAAATCGGCATCGTCCGCGTTCCAGCCTGGATCCGGAGCGTCGGCCTTTTTGGCTGAACATAGGAATGAAGATCGCGTTTCGTGTCGGCGATCACATCGCGAATGACGGCCGCGCGGGCACGAAACGCATCGGCGTAGGGCGTCGGCTCCATGCCGTTTTTCTGCCGCGTGAAAAGTGTGATGCCCAATTGAGTTTCGATGGCGCTGATCGCATGCGAGAGCGCCGATTGGGTGAGGTTTAATTCCGCCGCTGCTCGACTGAAGGATCGGTGACGCGCAATCGAATCAATCAATTCGACCTGCTTGATCGAAAGCTGGTGATGACCCGACGGCATGGAAGGCCTCCCCACAAAGATCTGTAACGTGCTTAGCCCATGGTGATCATGACTTTTAAAGAAAGCAATCCCCGAGACCTTTGCCCCGGAGGGCTGACCGTGAAATAATGGGCTGGAATCGGGATCGAACATGACAAAATCAAAAATCAAACGCGGCGACCACGTCTTTCTGGTGGATGGGTCGGGCTATATTTTCCGCGCCTTTCACGCCTTACCCCCGCTCACTCGCAAATCAGACGGCTTGCCGATCGGCGCCGTGGCGGGCTTTTGCAACATGCTCTGGAAGCTTTTGCGGGATTCGGTCGCTGGCGAGCGCCCCACCCATTTGGCGGTGATTTTTGACCATTCGTCCGAGACCTTCCGCAACCGGCTATACCCTGATTACAAGGCCAACCGCACCGAACCCCCTGACGAATTGCGTCCTCAGTTTAAACT
>RFZR01000187.1 GCA_009920595.1 Alphaproteobacteria bacterium
GTCATGTTCATGGTCGGTGGATCTTATCAGGCCGGTAATGTGAAAGGCGATCTCGCAAGCTTTGTGATGGTCTTGAGTTTTGCCGCGCTTGTGATTTTGGCGCGTCGCCATCCGAAAATGTCGATGGCCGCGCATTCGATTTTATCCGGTATTTTATGCGCAGCGGTTGCGTGGCCTCTTAGCGATTTTTCGCAGGTGACAATTCGCGACTTAATTCTGCTCGCGGTCTTAGGCTCGATCACTATTGGTGTCGCGAATGTGCTTTATATGCGTGGCGTGGCGCGCATTCCGGCCGCCGAGGCCGGATTGATCGGCTTGCTCGATACGGTGATCGCGCCTTTGTGGGTGTTTATGATTTTCAGCGAACGCCCTGCTGATGGCGCAATCATCGGCGGGTTGATTGTGCTTGGCGCGGTGATCTACCAAATTTTGGGCGAGCGCATGAAAGCCGCTGCCTAGCGTCCTTTCCATTGCGGTTTGCGTTTTTCTGCAAAAGCGAGTGGACCTTCAAGAGCGTCTTCCGACTTCAACATTTTTGTGTAAGCCGGAATAGCGCCTGAACGCATGAGCGCGTAGCCCTCTTTCACGTCGAGCGGTAAAGTCGCCTTGATCACCGCTTTGATGGCTTTGAGCGCAAGCGGTGCATTCGCAGCAATTGTTGCGGCAAGCGCGCGCGCCTCATTCATCAGCTGATCTTTCGGAACGACTTTATTCACAAGGCCCCAACGTGCGGCTTCATCAGGCGAAAGCCGTCGCGCGGTCATCAAGAGTTCCATCGCGATTGGAAGCGGAATGCGTTTCGGCAGACGCAACACGCCGCCAGAATCCGCCATAATGCCGAGTGTCACTTCGGTGAGGGCAAATTCTGCCGTGTCCGCTGCAATAATGATGTCAGCCGCAAGCGCCAATTCAAATCCGCCACCAAAAGCTAAACCATTCACGGCCGCAATCACGGGCTTGTCGAGATCCCATAATTCAGTCAGCCCCGCAAAGCCTCCGGGCCCGTGATCCGCATCAACCGCTTCGCCTTCCGCGCCCGCTTTCAAATCCCATCCGGCTGAAAAGAAACGCCCTTCACCGCCCGATAAAATCGCAACGCTTAATGTCGGATCATCACGAAATTCAGCAAAGGCCTTATAAAGCGCATTGCTTGTTTCAACATTGATTGCGTTCGCTTTCGGCCGATCGAGTGTGATCTCAAACACCGCGCCATCGCGTTTGGTTGTGACGGGATTATTCATGTTGAAGTCCTTTATTTGCGTATGATCTTTAACGAAAAACCGGAGACCACTTTTTCGAGATCATGCATTTCTTTATTCTTGCGCATGATCTTTAACGAAAAACCGGAGACCACTTTTTCGAGATCATGCGCGTGCCTTTCTGATCATCGCATCCACCGCGACGGCGCCCTGTTCGAGAATGAGAACGGGATTCACATCCAATTCAACAAGCATATCGCGCTCGCGTTCCGCGTAAGAAGCCACCGCCATAATCGCATCAATTGCGGCTTGGCGATCTCCTTTCGCGCGACCACGAAAGCCTTCAACAAGATGCGCAAGTTTTAGTTGATCGAAAGCATCTTCGACGGCTTCACGCGTTGTCGGCAGGAGAAGCGATGCGGCATCTTTTAAGAGCTCAACCAGAATGCCGCCTGAACCGAAGGTCAAGGTCGGCCCGAAAAGCGGATCACGCGTCACACCAATAATCATTTCGGCAACAATGCCCGATTGCATGGCTTCTACCAGCACGCGGTCAGAGAGATGCGCCATCGCTTTTGCAGCCATCTCAACCTCTGACGCGGATTTTAAGTTGAGTTTGACCGCCCCCGCTTCTGTTTTATGCGCAATCGTGTCGGAGACCGCTTTCACGACGACGGGAAATCCGATGCGCTCGGCGGCCTGCGCAGCGTCCGCAATCGCCACCACTTCGCCCTTAGGCACTGTGAGACCAAAAGATTTCAAAGTCGCTTTGCCTGTGGGTTCGTCGAGCATATGCGCGCGCTCCACTTCAACAGAGGATGCACGCTTTAACGGTGCTTCACGTTCACGCGCACGCACGGCGCCGATATCGGCAGCAATGCGGATCGCTTCCATACATTCACTCAAACCCTGCATCGGCGCGATGCCGGATGCGATCATGCGCTGGCCAACGCTCTCAGGCAAAGATTCGGGCATCGACGCAACAAGCGCCGCTTTTGCGCCCGTTGCTTTTTGCGCATTCTCAAATGCCTGCAACGTCACATCCCAACTTGACGCATCACAACGATCACCACGCGGAAAATCGAGAATTAATAAATTTATGCCGTAGCCTGCGCCAAGCATCGCCGAGAAGGTTGCGGTTGAAGCTTCAAGATCGCCCCAAATGTAAGTGTGATAATCAAGCGGATTGGCGAGTGGTACTTTAGGCCCGAGCGCTTCAAAAAGTTTTGCTTCGGCGTCTTTTGTAAGTGGCGGTGTTGGTAAGCCCGCATCGGACGCAAGATCGGCCACAAGCCCCGCTTCTCCGCCCGAGCAACTCATCGATGACACCGTGCGGCTTGAGAGCGGGCCATGCACGTGAAGAAGTTTTAGTGTTTCCAAAAATGTGCCCACATCTTTGGTGCGGCCAATGCCGAAACGCGCAAAAAGCGCATCAAACAATTGATCGGAACCCGCAAGCGATGAGGTGTGCGACATCGTCAAAGCCGCGCCCGCTTCTGACCGCCCGGTCTTGATCGCGACAAGCGGCACGCCTTGATCAAGCGCGCGCAATGCTGCTTTTGAAAACCGTTCAATGTCATCAAGTCCTTCGATATGAAGACCGATCGCGGTGACGCGCTCATCATCAAGCAGCGTGTCAATCATCTCGCCGAGATCGCCTTTGGCTTTGTTGCCTGCTGAAATCAAATAAGCGAGCGGCAGGCTTCGCGCCTGCATTGTGAGATTTAATCCGATATTGCCGGATTGCGTAATGATCGCGACGCCGCGTTGAACGGCCAAGCCTCCATGTTGATCAGGCCATAAAGCCGCGCCATCAAGATAATTCAAAAGCCCGTAACAATTCGGGCCAAGGAGAGCCATTTCACCAGAAGCCGCAACAAGGCGCGCTTGCGCGTTAATGCCATCGCCACCCACTTCGGCAAAACCCGATGCATAACACACCGCGCCACCGGCACCCATTTTTGCGAGCGTTGCCACGCTTTCAATCGTTACCTCACGCGGCACCGCAATGAAGCTTGCATCCGGCACGCCGGGCAAATCAGCAAGGCTCGCAAAAGATTTACGTCCCGCCACTTCGGGGCGCTTCGGGTTGACGGGCCAGATCTCGCCTTGAAAGCCGATGCGCTCGCATTGGCGGATCACTTCGGCCGCTTCGCGCCCGCCGATAACGGCGAGCGAGCGCGGGGACAGCAAACGGGCGAGGGCAGAGCGACTCATTTGAGGGGATCTCGCAATAAAATGTCGGTTTCGAGAGTCTTTTTATCGCTTCAGGGCTTGAAAGGCGAGGCATCAGCGGCGACGATCATTCAACGAAAAGCGACATCAGGAGGACGCCATGTCTGCAGACATTCGTCAAATGCGGGTTGATCTTGCCGCCGTGTTCCGCATGGCCGCGCATTATAATTGGCATGAATCGATTGCTAATCATTTCAGCCTGTCGGTGTCTGATGATGGTAAGAAGTTTTTGATGAATCCAAAATGGGTGCATTTTGATAATATCACCGCGTCATCGCTTTTGTTGGTTGATGCGGATGATCCTCAAACAATGACCCGCGCGGATGCACCCGACCCTACCGCCTGGATCATTCACGGTCATCTTCATCGTGCTGCGCCGCAAGCGCGGTGCATTCTTCATGTTCATTCGCCTTATGCGACGGCGGTGGCGTCTTTGGCGGATCCTGAAATCAAGCCGATTGATCAGAACACGGCGCGCTTTTTCAATCGCGTCGCCTATGATGATCACTATGGCGGTTTGGCTGAGAATGATGATGAGGGTGCACGTCTTGTGCGTGTGCTCGGTAATAAATCGATTATGATGATGGGCAATCACGGCGTG
>RFZR01000188.1 GCA_009920595.1 Alphaproteobacteria bacterium
GCGCCTCTGTCGGTATGATTCCAGATGATTCATGACGCGAACGTGCCGGAAGAGTCAGTGGTGCAAGATCAAGCATCGCGCCAAGCTTTTTCCCAACCGAAGGAATCATGCGAATGATAGGCGCGATTACTTTCGCAAAGCGGGCACCAAAAAGCGCGAAACGAAAACGCGTCGGATAAGGCAGGACAAAGGCCAAAACCGAACGGATCAAGCGATCACCCAGGGGGCGTGTATAGGTCGCCTCGATATGTGCACGCGCATGATCAATCAGATGCATGTAATGCACGCCAGAAGGGCATGTGGTCATGCAGGATAAACATGAGAGACAACGGTCGATATGTGTGACGACATCTTTGGTTGCCGGGCGACCACGCTCCAACATATCCTTGATCATATAAATACGACCGCGTGGCGAATCGAGCTCATCGCCAAGAAGTAAATAGGTGGGGCATGTGGCCGTGCAAAAGCCGCAATGCACGCAGGTTCGCAGAATTTTTTCTGAGGCCTGCATGGCGGGTGCTTGTAGTGCTTCGGGTCTGAATGATGTTTGCATCGTTGAATCGCTTAAGAGCGGACCATCAGGCCCGGATTGAAAATCCGTTTGGGATCATGGGCAAGGCGAATGCGTTCTGAAAGCGCGGCAAGCGGCTGAGGAAGTGGTTCGAACACATCAACCGACGCACGTAGTTCAGAAGGCGCTCGGAATAATGTCGCATGTCCACCCGTGTTTTTGAGTGCGTTACGAATTGCAGAAGCGCCCGCATCCTTCACACTTTCAGTTTGCAACCAGATCAATCCGCCCCCCCAATCGAGAAGGGAGCGGAAGGAGAGGCCCGCGTCCCGGATCGTTTTCAGGAATGTGGGTGACTTTGATGGCGCGAGTGAAATTTTCCACACCGCATCGCGAGCAGGCTCAATAAAATCACTCACATCACGAATGCGCGACCAAAGGCGATAAGATGCATCTTGATCAAGACGTTCAACGCGCCCGAATGATGCGAGGTCTTGTGATAGTTTCTCTGCGCGGTAGGCGATTGATTCTGAAAAGCCTTCAAGCCTGATGAGTGTTGTCGCAACACGTTCAAGCCCGGCCGGCAGATGTGCTGCACCGGTCACATCAAAAGGCGAGCCTAAGGCTTTCGCCATCGCCGCAACGGCGCGCGTTTCGTCGAGACCATGAAGCATCAAAGTGAGCGTGCTTTGCGGCTTTGGCAAAACTTTGAAAATCGCTTCCGTGATCAAACCCAAAGTGCCCCAAGATCCGGCGAAGAGTTTGACGAGATCAAGGCCCGTGACATTTTTCATCACGCGGCCACCAGATTTGATCAGCTCGCCTTCACCATTAATGAAGCGGATCCCGATCAAACTGTCACGGCATGCTCCAGCTTGAATGCGTCGTGGACCTGAAAGATTCGTAGCCGCAAGGCCACCAATTGTCGGCTCACCCGATGAATCAAGCAGTGCGCGGTAATCTGGCGGCTCGAAGGGCAGCATCTGATTTTTTTCAGCAAGTCGATCAATCACATCTTTGAGCGGTGTTCCAGCGCGCGCACCGATCACCATCTCGGCGGGTTCATAGAGTGTGATACCTTGCAACTGTTTTGTAGAGATTGTGGCTAAAGCTGTTACGGGGTGACCCATCATCGATTTGGTGCCACCGCCAACGAACCTTAACGTCGTTCCATTGCGCGAGGCGTTGCGAATGGTGGCAACAAAATCATCTTCCGCGAAAAGGGATTGCGCATCACTCATGAGTTGATGCGCCCTTCGAGCGGAAATACTTTTGCCGGATTGAGAAGCCATTGTGTATCAAAAGCTGCGCGCACGCGCATCTGCTGATGAAGATCAGCGGTCGTGAATTGCTTCGTCATCAAATCGCGCTTTTCGATGCCGACGCCGTGTTCGCCGGTAAGACATCCACCGACTTCAACGCACAGCTTCAAGATATCATTACCTGCGTCTTCCGCTTTTGCGGCCTCAACTGGATCGTTGCAGTTATAGAGGATCAAAGGATGAAGATTGCCGTCGCCCGCATGAAACACATTGGCAACACGCAACCCATAGGATTTCACGATTTCATCAATGCGGCGCAACACATAGGGGAGTTGGCCGGTTGGAATCGTGCCGTCCATGCAAATATAATCGGCGACGCGACCTGTCGCGCCAAACGCCGATTTACGACCTTTCCAGATCGCGGCTGTTTCCATCGCCGATTTTGATTCACGAATGGTCTTCACGTGATGGTGCTCAGCAATCTTAATGATGCGTTTGAGGGTCGCATCCATCTCCGCATCTGATCCTTCAACTTCAATGATCAGCAGCGCTTCAACATCAAGCGGATAGCCGGCATGAGCAAAGGCTTCACAAATTTCAATCGCGGGTTTGTCCATGAATTCCATCGCCACCGGAATGATGCCCGCGCCGATGATCGCGGCGACGCAAGCGCCCGCCGCCTCGCTGGTTTCAAAACCGAAGAGCACCGGACGCGCACCCTCCGCTTGACGTAAAATCCGCACCGTGGCTTCGGTGACAATTCCGAGTTGACCTTCGGATCCGATGATGAGGCCTAGAAGATCAAGGCCTGGGGCATCAAGTGCATCGGAACCAATATCGACAATGGTGCCATCAATCATCACCATACGCACGCCGAGAATATTGTTGGTGGTCACGCCATATTTCAAGCAATGCGCACCGCCCGAATTC
The DNA here is from genome assembly GCA_009920595.1 of Alphaproteobacteria bacterium. Taxonomy (GTDB): domain Bacteria; phylum Pseudomonadota; class Alphaproteobacteria; order Rhizobiales; family Beijerinckiaceae; genus CAIUPE01. The sequence goes on from RFZR01000188.1 coordinate 2,704, forward strand.
ATACCGATATTGCCGGCAATTGTGCAGGCGAGTTGCGATGACGGATCGGGCGCGTAGAAAAATCCATCCGCAGCGACAGCATTCGAAATACCGAGATTGGTGATCCCCGATTGCACGCGCATGGTGCGGTCGGCAAAATTCACGTCGAGAATCTTTGCCATTTTGCCGACCCCGATGATGATCGCGTCTTCTTGCGGAATGGCACCACCCGCGAGCGATGTGCCTGCGCCACGCGGAACAATCTTCACACCATTCTGGTGGCAATAGCGCATCACCGCGGCGACCTCTTCGGTCGTTGTCGGCAGAACCACAGCGAGCGGCATTTTGCGATAGGCGGTGAGCGCGTCAGTCTCAAAAGCGCGCCTTTCATCCTCTGACACGATCAGAGAGGCGGGCGGCACCAAAGCGGCCAAGCCTTCGATGATGGCCTCGCGGCGCGCAAGAATGGCTTCATCGGGAAGCGGAAAGGCGATGCCCATGGGCGTGATCCTTTGAAAAAGACGCTCCTCATGTTTTGAAAGTTTTTTTCAGATTTGCAAGTGCGTTTCAGCCGCATGAGGCATGATCGCTGATTTTGCGATCAGGAGGCGAGAACGCGGGTCGGCGGGAAGGTGATTTCGATAAGCGTTCCGGCATTACGCGCGCTTTTGATCGAAAATGTCGCCCGATTGGCTTCAACGAGAGCTTTTGTGAGCGGCAAACCGAGGCCCGTGCCGCCCGATTTGCGGGTGGTCGATAATTGCCGGAAGGGTTCGAGCGCAGTTGCAACTTCCTGATCGGTCATGCCGATGCCCGTATCTTTGACCCGGATGACGACATCACCATCCGGTGTGCGCGTGGTCGAAACAATCACTTGCCCGCCTTCGGGTGTGAATTTAATCGCGTTCGACATCAGATTGAGAATGATCTGATGGAGCGCGCGCTTGTCGGCCATGAGTCCCGGAAGTTGCGAATCAAGACTCATCCGCAAAATCACACGCGCGCGACGCGCTTCTTCTTGTAGCAAGGATGAGGCATCAACGAGTACGCCATTCACATCGACATCTTGAAAATCAAGCTCAGCGCGGCCGGCTTCAATTTTTGAAAGATCAAGCAGATCATTGACGAGATCAATGACATAAGAACCGGATGTCAGAATGTCTTTGAGATAGTCTTTGTATTTTTTGTTTCCCAAAGGACCAAAGCGTTCTTCCTGCATGATTTCAGCAAAGCCGATAATTGCAGAAAGCGGCGTTCGAATTTCGTGACTAATGCGTGCAAGGAAATCGGATTTACGGGCACTTGCTAATTCTGCTGCACGACGCGCTTCAGTAAGATC
>RFZR01000189.1 GCA_009920595.1 Alphaproteobacteria bacterium
CGCTTGAAGGTCTCACTTATGGCGAAGATCCTTCAGGCGGTGTCGTTCGCGATCGTCAATTCATTCATCCACGCTTCGATTTTGCTTTCACAGCGCCGCCTCTGCTCAAACTAGAGAATACAACAGAAGCGCTTTTGGGCCTTGATATGAATGGCACAACGGCCATGCGATTTGATGTTATTCAGTCTGATCAATCACCTATGGCATCGCTTGAAAAAGGATGGATTGAAAGCGTCAAGATCGAACAGATAGAAGAAACGCTCATCAATGGATTAAGCAGCGCCACTGGCCTCGGTACGAATTCAGAATGGTCTTTCCGATTTGCAGCCATTCGAAAAGGTTCGGATTTATATCGCTTTATCTTCGCTACAAAAACATTGACGCCTGAGCTTGATCGGCAATTTTTAGAATCGATCAAAAGTTTTCGGTCCTTACGGGCGGAAGAACGTGAGGCGCTCCGACCCCTTCGTCTGACCATGGCCCTCGCGTCTGAAAGCGATACGATCGAAAAACTGATCGCACAAATGCGTGGTGTGGATCGCCCACTTGATCGGTTTTTGATTGTGAATGGACTTGATCGTCCAAAAATCAAAAGCGGCATGAACTACAAATTGATCACCGCCGATTGAATCAAAAATTCAAAAAACAAAAAGGGGCGTAAAAACGCCCCTGATTGATTGAATTTGACAAAGACCGTCTGGCGATTACGCCGCTTCTTCCTGATCAAGATCGGTATCTGACTCCGCTTCAGCTTCGGCTTCCACCTCTGCAGCCTTGCTGCGCTTCGGTGATTTCGCCAATTGCTGCTCGATCAATTTGAGAGCTTCATTTTCAGTCGACGCATTCACGGCTGCAACTTCGCGGACCAACCGATCAAGCGCTGCTTCATAAAGCTGACGTTCAGAGTAAGACTGTTCAGGCTGCGCTTCGGAGCGATAAAGATCGCGAACGACTTCGGCAATTTGAATAAGATCACCGGAATTGATCTTCGCTTCATATTCCTGCGCGCGACGTGACCACATCGTGCGCTTGATACGCGCGCGGCCGGTCACGGTCTCGAGTGCCTTTGTGATAATCGCGGTTTCAGACAATTTACGCATCCCGACGGACGGAGCCTTCGACACGGGAACGCGCAAGGTCATTTTATCTTTTTCAAAGAAAATGACAAAAAGCTCCAATTTGAAGCCGGCGACTTCCTGCACTTCGATCGATTTGATGCGGCCGACACCATGGGTCGGGTAAACAACGGCCTCGCCTGTTTTGAAACCATGGCCTTTGGTCGTCTTCTTTGAAGTTGTCGTCATGATGACGCGATCTTTCTCTTTCTTTGCGCCGAACGCGGCGAGACCGGGATGTTAAAGCCGATTTTTGTCCGTGAACCCCGGTGCATTTCACTCAGGGGTCACCGCAACAAAAATTTTCCCTACCTCTTGCTCCGAGGGGTGTTCCTAACCGGGGAGTTGGGGAAGGGGCTGCTCTATCCGATCAAATGAACCGAAACTCCGCCCCACAAGCGGGACTTTCTGTATATACCAGAAAATCTAACTATTTCCAAGCTTTATCGTGAAATTGCCGTCTAAAGAGCGGATCGGATCAGTCGCCCTGACCCGGCTTTGCGGAAAAAAGAGCCAGTTTATCGGCCTTACCGTCAAACTCTTTGGCCTCTGGCAAGGCATCACGCTTGATGGTCACATTTGGCCATTGTTTGGCGTAATCGGCATTGAGCTTGAGCCAAGATTCCAAGCCAGACTCGGTTGAATGACGAGCATATTCTCGCCTTCATAGAAACAATCGACCGGACAGACCTCGACGCAGTCCATATATTTGCACTTGATGCAGTTTTCGACGACGACATAGGTCATTCTAAGGCTCCGTTGCGCCCATCTTCAGCTCGCAGGAAGTTTGCTAACCGAGTTGATCCAGCCTTGCAAGGCAGAGAAAAATCAAAATTTCTTCTGGATCGGAAGTGGCGGGGGCTCCCTGAGCAAGAGGATATCAATCCGCCGATTGGCTGCCAGCGTGGGATTATCTGGGAACAGCGGCTCCGTATCGGCTTTTCCCGCGATCGAGGCAAAACGCTCCTTAGGCAGACCTGCCTCTGACAAAATTGCACGGACAGCGGCGGCGCGGCCAATCGACAAATCCCAAGGCGAGGCTTCTCCTGTCTGGCCCGCCACCGGACGGGCCGTGTGTCCGGTGATCGCGATCCGGTTCGATAATTTCCGGATCGGACCCGCCAATTTGATCAGTGCATCTTTCACAAAGGGTAAGGGCTCGAGCGATCCGTCGGGGAACATGGAGCGGCCCGATTGGTCAACGAGCGCTACATCGAGGCCGTCTTTCGTCTCTTGGATGATGAGATTTTTAGAAATCTCGGTCAGTTCCGGCATATCTGCAATCGCTTGCCGAAGCGTAGCAGCGGCAAGAGCAAAGGTGCGGTCATTGGTGGCAAGATCGAGCCCTTCCATTCGCTTTTCACCGACAACGGGACCTGCTTGGTCGGTTCCATTTTCAGGCGGAAGGAATTTAGCATTTTTCAAAAAAGGCTTTGTGGGTGTGCCGTCCATTTCGATCATCGAAGCAAACTGGTTTTTGATCTGCATGCCGAATGCATCCTTCATTGATCCGGCAACCAGTTTCATTTTCGCTTGATCTTGGGTTGAGAACGCAACGAGCATGACGAAGAAGCTCATCAACAGTCCCATGAGATCGGCAAAAGTCACGAACCAGCCGTGACCCCCGCCGCCATGTCCGCCCCCTTTTTTGCGTGCCATAACTACGCCGCCGCCATGGCTTCGCGATGCTTGATCGGCAGATAAGCAACAAGCATTTCACGAACGACCGCAGGACTTTTCGCTTCGCGGATTTGCATCACTCCGTCGATTACAAGAGCCCGGCAGACATCTTCTTCTTCGAGTTTGAGCTGAAGTTTATCTGCAACAGGTAGGCAGATGAGATTCGCAATCAATGCGCCATACAAAGTCGCGAGCAGAGAGATCGCCATAAAGGGACCGAGCTTAGACGGATCCTCCATATTGCTAAACATCTGCACCATGCCGATAAGCGTCCCAATCATGCCCCAAGCAGGTGCGGCGTCACCAATGGCACGATAGACTTTGCCACCTTCCTCAAGTCGCTGAAGAAACGCATCTGTATCGCGTTGCAGTGTTTCACGAATAAATTCGCGATCATAGCCGTCGGCAATGTAACGAATACCTTGCGCTAAAAAACGATCCTTCACGGTCACTCTTTCGAGGGCGGCCGCACCTGAACGACGTGCCGTATCGGCAATTTTAGTAATTTCCTCAATCAGTTCCCGTGGTTCTGATGAATGCATCAGAAAAGCGTAACGCATCCCTGTCGGGAACCCATGCAAAAGAGTCGACATTGGAAAGCGGATCAAAGTTGCACCCGCACAGCCTCCGAAAATCACGATCAACGCATGTTCGGACAAGAAAGCCGCCGGCGAACCGTCCAACATCGTCAAAATTCCGATCACAACCAGACCAATAACAAGGCCTAGGGCAGTCGCAAAATCCATCGCAAGCCATCCTTGAAAACGCCCATCGAAATGGGGGAATGGACTTACGTTAGGGAATATTGACTAATAATTGGTAACGAAATTCCTATGACTTCTCAGAAGTCCGACCAGTTTTGGCTTTATTCAAAGCGGTAATTTTTAGGAGAGCAATCCGATTTTTTGATTTGCGGAGAATTTCAAACCGATAGGAATAGAAGGTAAAAATCTGTCCCACTTCGGGAATAGTCTGCGCTTCATGAATGACGAGACCCGCAATGGTTGTGGCTTCCTCGTCCGGCAGATCCCAATCCATCGCGCGATTGAGATCGCGGATTGGCACCGAGCCATCGACACGAACCGAGCCATCAGGCATCGCGCGCAAGCCCTGAACACGGATATCATGTTCATCGCGAATATCGCCGACGATTTCCTCAAGAATATCCTCGAGTGTGACAAGGCCCATGACCTCGCCATATTCATCAACCACCAGAGCGACATG
>RFZR01000190.1 GCA_009920595.1 Alphaproteobacteria bacterium
CACAGGCTGAGCGCCGCTCCCCTACAAAATGACATTACAGAAGAATTCATGTGCGATTGAGCCATGGGTCAAACACCAATACAGAATCGATCCCATAAAATACGCGCGGAAAGGATAAGGATTTCTTACCCGATCAACCGTTGCACGCCATCAGGCACGTAACGTAGCGCCTGTTTTCTTCTGAACTTCGGCAATAATACGGCTGGAGACTGCGTCAATTTCGACATCGGTCAGTGTTTTATCGGTCGGTTGCAGCGTCACCGCGATGGCCACCGAGATTTTTCCTTCACTGACGCCTGTCCCCTCATAGAGATCGAAGACCGTGATGTCGCTGATCAGCGTACGCTCAGCGGCTTGTGCGGCTTTCAAAATATCCGCTGCCGGAACCGTTTTATCGACAATAAACGCAAAGTCGCGGCTCACCGGCTGGAAATCCGACAAAACGAGCTTCGGTTTCATTTTGGTCGGGCGCGCCTTTGGCGGTGGCAAGGCATCGAGATTGATCTCGACGGCCATTATCGGGCCTTTCGCATCAAGCGCCTCAAGAATGCGCGGATGAATTTCACCAAATGCACCCACGATCATTTTTGGACCGAATTGCAGCGTGCCTGAGCGGCCGGGATGGAACCAGCTCGACCCGCCCTGTGCGATTTGAAGTCCAGCCGTCGGAACACCAAGCGCTTCGAGAAGTGCCAACGCATCCGCCTTGGCTTCGAAGAGATCGACACTGTTATGGCCTTGCCAATGACGGCCAAGGCCCTTTGATGCGGCCAAGCCACGGCGGAGCGCGGCGGCTGAAATCGTTTGGTCGTTGGGTTCTGCACCCGCAAAAACCTGGCCCACTTCAAATAGGGCAACATCGGTTAACCCACGATCGACGTTGCGCTGTGCGGCTTTGATCAGCCCTGGCAAGAGGCTCGGGCGCATATCAGAAAGATCTGCAGCAATCGGATTGGCGAGTGCGAGTTCTGGCTTGCCGCCACCAAAAAGTTCAGCTTCCGATTTTGAAATGAAAGACCATGTTACGGCTTCGACAAGACCGCGCGTGGCAAGCGCGCGTTTGGCAAGCCGCGTACGCTTTTGAATGAGCGTCAAAACGGGCTTGGGCACTTCAGCCACTTCACGCGGGAAGGGCACCGCAGGTACTTGATCAAGGCCTGCGATACGCATGATTTCTTCAACGAGATCGGCTTTGTCTTCGACATCCGGTCGCCATGAGGGCACTGCGACTTTGACTTCTTTGTCGGTGCCCGAAACCCAGAAGCCAAGCTCGGTGAGAATCGCTTTCATCTCCGGCACAAGCAGTGAAAGGCCCGTGAGACGTTTCACTTCCGACCATGGGAAAGTGATGATTTTTTCAGGCGCGGGAATTTCGCCTGCGACAAGCGCTTCGCTCGCTTCGCCGCCACAAAGGTCAAGAACCATCTTTGTCGCGAGATCGAGACCCGGAACGCAGAATGCCGGATCAACGCCGCGTTCAAAGCGATAACGTGCATCTGTATTGATGCCGAGGGCACGGCCAGAACGCGCGGTGTTCAACGGATCCCAGAGTGCTGATTCAATCAGCACATCGGTTGTGTTCTCATCACAACCCGAATGTTCCCCACCCATAATGCCCGCAATTGATTCAACGCCATTGTCATCACAGATCACAACAACAGACGGATCGGGCTTATAGGTCTTACCATCAAGAGCGAGAATCTCGTCGCCGTCTTTCGCGTGACGCACAACGAGATTGCCTTTGACTTTTTTGGCGTCAAACACATGCAAAGGCCGACCGCGATCGAATGTGATATAATTCGTAATATCGACAAGCGTGTTGATGGGACGCAAACCAATCGCTTTCAAACGACGCTGCATCCATTCCGGGCTCGGGCCATTCTTCACACCGCGCACAAGGCGCAGCGCGAAGGCGGGGGCCAAATGTTTTTGATCACTTGCAAAATTCAATTTTACATCGACGGGGCAGGCGCCTTTGCCTTTGATCGGCGGCAGATCATGCCGTTTTAAGGAACCAAGACCAGCGGCTGCAAGATCGCGCGCAATGCCATAAACACCAAGCGCATCAGAACGGTTTGGTGTGATCGCAACATCAATCACCGGATCATCAACGCCTGCGTAATCAACATAACGCACGCCAACAGGCGCATCAGTGGGCAAATCAATAATGCCTTCGTGATCTTCGGATAGACCTAACTCAAAGGCCGAGCAGAGCATACCGGCTGATTCAACACCGCGCACCACACCCACCGTAATCGTGATGTTTTTACCGGGAATAAACGTACCGGGTGGCGAGAACACGCTCATCATGCCTGCACGCGCATTCGGTGCGCCGCAAACAACTTGGATCGGTTTGCCATCACCCGTGTCGACCATGCACACACGCAAACGATCCGCATTCGGATGTTGCTCGGCCGAGATCACTTTCGCCGTGATATAGGGCGCTAAAACTTTTGCCGGATCTTCGACGCTTTCAACTTCTAAACCGACACGCGTCAGCGCTTCAACGATTTGGTCGAGCGAAGCCGAAGTATCGAGATGGTCTTTGAGCCAGGAGAGTGTGAATTTCATTGTGTCTCTCCTTATACGCTTAAGCCGCCTGCCAATGTTGGCAGGTCAAGCGGGCGGAAGCCGTAATGCGAGAGCCAGCGCATATCGGCTTCGAAGAAGGGACGAAGATCCGGCATGCCATATTTCAGCATCGCGATGCGGTCGATGCCCATGCCCCACGCGAAACCTTGATATTCATCGGGATCGAGACCGCAATTGCGGATGACATTCGGGTGCACCATGCCGCAACCCAAAATCTCAAGCCAATCTTCGCCTTCGCCAAAACGGATTTCGCCGCCTTTGCGTGAGCATTGAATATCAACTTCAACGGAGGGCTCGGTGAAGGGAAAGAAGCTCGGGCGAAAACGCATTTTCACATCATCAACTTCGAAGAAGCTTTTGCAGAATTCAGCCAAGATCCATTTCAAGTGACCAAGATGCGAGCCTTTATCGATCACGAGTCCTTCGACCTGATGGAACATCGGCGTATGCGTTTGATCTGAATCACAGCGATAGGTGCGGCCCGGAATGATCACGCGGATCGGCGGTTTCACACTCATCATGGTGTGCACTTGAACGGGGCTTGTATGCGTACGCAAAAGCTTGCGTTCGCCCTTCTCATTCGGATTGAAAAAGAATGTGTCATGCATTTCGCGCGCGGGATGGCCAACCGGAAAATTCAGCGCGGTGAAATTATAAAAATCCGTTTCGATATCGGGACCTTCCGCAACCGAAAAACCCATATCCGCGAAGATTGTTGTCAGTTCATCAATCACTTGGCTGATCGGATGAATGCGTCCACGCGCGGCCGCACTTTGCGGCAGAGGCAGCGTGACATCCACGCGCTCGCTCTGAAGACGCTGATCGAGTGCGGCCGATTTGAGCGCATCGCGTTTTGTTGTCAGCGCTTCGCTTACACGATCACGCAGACCATTGATGAGTGGACCTTTTTCCTTGCGCTCATCAGGCGTCATCGCGCCGAGTGTTTTTAACAGCGCAGAGATAGAACCGGCTTTGCCAAGGGCTGCAACACGCACCGCTTCAAGCGCGGCTTCATCGGCTGCAGCAGCAATTGCTTTGGTTAAATCGGCTTCGAGCGCGGAAAGATCGGTCATGGAACAATCCCGAATGGGTTAAGAAAAAAGCCCGCGATGAGACTCGCGGGCCTTGAAGCGGTTCGACGATAATGTCGGAGCGTTGCTTAATCAGGCAACCGCCGGCAATGCCGCTTTGGCCTTCGCGACAAGCGCAGCGAATGCCGCCGGCTCGGTAATGGCGAGATCAGAGAGGACCTTACGGTCAACCGAAATGCCCGCTTTGTTGAGGCCGTCGATGAAGCGCGAATAGACGAGGCCGTGCTCACGCACAGCGGCGTTCAAACGCTGAATCCAGAGCGCACGGATCGTGCGCTTCTTGGCGCGACGGTCGCGTGTTGCATATTGCATCGCACG
>RFZR01000020.1 GCA_009920595.1 Alphaproteobacteria bacterium
CGTCATAACGCGCTCGATAAAACCATCGGCGCGCTGATCCGCAGCGATGCGGATGCGCGCTCCGGCTTTATACTGATCACAAGCCGTGCGTCTTATGAAATGATTGAGAAAACAGCGCGCTTTGGCGCTTCAACCCTCATTGCGATTTCTGCACCGACGAGTCTTGCGGTTGAGCGCGCCGAAGCGCTCGGCATAACGCTCTACGCCATCGCTCGTGCTGACGGGGCGATGCAATTCACAAATTTTGCAAATGAATTCTCAAAGGAGACGCGCCCATGAGCACGGCCACATTGCACGGCACGGATCCGGAAAAGCTTGTCAAAATGGCAAACCAGATCGGCGATTTTTTCAAATCGTATCCGGAAGCGACCGCGGTTGAGGGTGTGCGCGAGCATATTGCCAAATTCTGGAACCGGAAAATGCGCGACGAGTTTTTCGCCTATCTCGACAAGCAAGGCGACAAGGGCTTGCAGCCCGTTGTTGCCGCGGCTGTGAAAAAACTCCGTACAATCTAAAATTTTCGACCATTTCAAAACACGAGATTTCAGATCAGTTTCGTGGGTCTTCACAAAAAGAGCCCATATGCAGATAGTTTTATTACAACCTTTAATTGCATCACGGTTGTATTTTCAAAATATACTTCCAGAATCAGACATACTTACAATCTAAAATTGTATCAATTTTCCGCATAATATTTTTAGTTGAGCAAACTAGATCTGTCGTCGGTCGGTGCAGAAGCACGCGATCTTCACGTAACAACCAGAAGGTTTGAACCGATGGCAATTTCACTCTCTAACAGCATGCGCGGCGCACTTTATACGCTGCAACAGAACCAGCAAGCCGTTCAGCAATCACAGCTTCGTCTTGCAACGGGCAAACGCGTTGGTTCTGCACTTGATAATCCAAACAGCTATTTTCGTGCGGCCAGCCTTTCAAGCCGGGCGAGCAATTTGCAAAGCCTGCTTGATGATATGAATCAGGCTTCGCAAGTTCTGCAGACAACATCAAAGGGCATGGATTCTCTGAAATCTCTTATTCAGGGTGCTCAAGGTCTTGTGGGTAAAGCGAGCCAAGCTGGTCAGAACAACACATTAACCGGTACGCTCACAACACCTCTTAAGGCCGATGCCAAAGTCGTAGCCGATGTCGGCATGGCCACAGGCAAATTGTTGCAGCTCTCCGTGGCTGGCGGCACAGCCGTAACAGTCGCAACCTTAGGCGCCAACACAACCGTTCAAGATGTGATTGATGGTATTAACGGAAATACCACGCTCAATCCAAATGGTTCGGGCACCTCAATCCGCGCGGCTCTTGTCGGTGGTAATCTTCAGATTACTTCATCATCCGGTAAAACGGTTTCGTTCAAATCGGATGATACTGACGCCAATTTGCAAAAGCTTTTGGGCGCAAAGACAGTTGAAGGAAGCGCTGTTGCGGTTGCTGGTACCGCCTTTGTCGACACAACACGTAAATCGCTTTCGTCGCAATTTGATGAAATCCTCAAACAGATTGATCAAACAATTCAGGATGCCAGCTATAACGGTATCAATCTGTTGCAGGGCGGCGATCTAAAAGTGACCTTCAATGAATCGGGCACAAGTTCGATCACTGTGAAGAGCGTGAACTATACGGCGAATGGTGAATTGGGGATCGCCAATTCAACCAACAGCTTCATCAGCAATGATGACGTCGACGTCGCCTCGGCCAATCTGAAACGCGCCATCGACAAAATTTCGTCGCAAGCGGCAATTTTCGCGGCCAACCAGACCGTGATTCAAAACCGGACATCATTTACCAATTCGATGATCCAGACATTGAATACTGGCGCTGATGCCTTGACCATGGCTGACCAGAACGAAGAATCCGCCAATCTTCTGGCGCTCAATACGCAGCAGCAATTGGCGCAGACGGCCCTTTCGCTCGCATCGCAAGCGAACGCGGCGATCACGCGTCTCTTCTAAATAACTAACCTTACGTCAATTAGTTTTTAAGAGAATTGACGGCAATATAGACGGACCCGGATTTTCCGGGTCCGTTTTTATCGGGAGAGGTCAATGGCCCTCAAGGTTGAGCTGAAACCGCATGAGCGGATCGTCATTGGTGGGGCCGTTGTAAGAAATGGCGATGCTCGCTGCCGCTTTGTCATTGAGGGAAATGTTCCTGTGATGCGGGAACGCGACATTATGACAACGGCCGAAGCGAACTCCCCCGCAAAACGAATCTATTTCGTTTTGCAGCTGATGTATCTTGATCGCGATATCGGCCCCCACCGCGATGCCTTTATGACACTCGTTGAAGAATTCATGACCGCTGCGCCCAGCGCATGGCCGCATATCAACACAATCACCAAACATGTGCTCGATGGAGACGCCTATAAAGCGATCAAAGCGACAAGAGCACTAATAGACTATGAAGAGGAGCTCTTATCCGATGTCCTACGCCCAGAACGCCTACGCCAAAACCGCGATCACGGGAACGAGCCAGCGAGAACTGGAGGCCGCGGCCCTCATGAAAGCCGCCATCCGCATGAAGACGGTTCAGGATCAATGGGACACAGACCGCTCTGATTTGGACGCAGCCTTGGCATATAATCGTAAATTATGGACGATCCTTTCGACATCAGCAACCGATACCGAGTCACCCCTTCCCGCTGACCTACAACGCAATATCGCGCTGATCGCGATTTTCATCTTCAATCGCTCGCTCGACATCATCATGGAGCCAAAACGTGAAGATCTTGATGTGCTTATTGAAATCAATCGCAACATCGCAGCGGGTCTTAAAATCATACCCCAAGCGGCAGCCTGATTTTATTGCTTAGATATAATTTGCAAGAGATAAAGACTGTAATTTGGCGGTTAATTGATAGAGCGCCTGTAATTGCGTTTGCAAACTTGTCAAAGAAACAGCTGTTTGCTCAAGCGGAACATTCTCCCCCTCAGTAAGCGCTGTTTCATAAATCGCTTTCTCTGCTTTTTGATCGTTACTATTTGTTTTTGCGATTGTCTGTGCATTGATCAGGGAGACGCTTGTAGCGGTCACATCCGTTTTCGCTTGCGCGAATATGGAGCGCGCTCGATCGCGCATCTCGGTAAATTGCTGCCTTGCAAGCGTTTCATCTGTTGTCGAAAAGTTTGTGACGGCCATTAGGGCCGTTCCGGCCAGTGTTTCTGCAAATCCAGCTTCATTTGCACGCGCGCCAAAAGCCAAAGACAAACGTTCAGAGATTTTAGCAACAACATCATTGCGTGGATCATTGCCATCATCAGTGCCCTGATACCAAAGAACCGTATTTGTAGACGTACCCGCAACAAAATTCGTTGCGGTGTCATAGGGCGGTCCAGCGACGCGCCGCGGTGGGTTCGTGGCAGAGCCTTTGAAGAAATCAAGAGCTGCAGATTTGGCTGAAGCCGCTGCAAGTTGAATCTTTCCTGCGGACTGAAGCGCATTCTGCAGTGCTGATGAAATATTACTTGCAGTTTGAGCTGTTGTTGTGCCGATCGCAAAACCATTTGTACCTGCACCACCGGCAGCGGTAAGAGTCACGTCCATCATTGTGCCATCAGGCAATCCGAGCGTCACCGTTAACGTCGATCCGGCGACGGGTTGCGATGTCAGCGAGAAAGTGGCTTGCGGTGGCGTGCCCACGGGAGCACCCGCTACGACAGAGGGATCTTGAGATGTAACGCCTTTCAACGTGAAACCGAAAAGTGAACCAGGAACAGTTTCACCAAAAGACACAACATTGCCCGTTGAGGAAACATGAAGCCGACCCAAGTTATTTGTTCCCAAATCAGCCGCTTGTCTTTCAGTGATATATTGTGCGAGCCCGGCTTTTCCGCCGCCCCCATCCAAAATCAGATTGGCATCAAGCACGGGCGCGGATCCACTTTGTTTACCACCAAATAGATAAGTCCCGTTCAACTCAGTATTGAGATAATCGACAAGCTGCGAAAACTGCCGTCTCACATTCGTCTTGATCGTGGTTCGGTTTGTTGACTCTGCTGTCGTCGAAGGGCTTAATGAATTTGTTTCAACCTGATTTGACACTTCGGAAATTGATTTGATGACATTTGTCCGTGCATCAATATTCATATTAGTGGAAGAAATCGCATCATCATAGACACTTAAGCGAGCCAAACGTGAGCGAAGATCAATACTTCGCGACAAAAAATTTCCCATCTCGGAAAGCGATTGCGCCTTCTTACCCGTTGAGAGTTGCCGCGACAAATTATCGATCTCTGCGCGGAGTTCGCTGATCGATTGCGCGGTTGAAAATCTCACTCCCGAAACGCTTGAGGGTAATGACATAAATTTTGACCTTCCCTACATTCGCATCAAGACATCAAACATATCTTTTACGGCTGAAAGAACGCGCGCATTTGCCGTATAGATATTCTGTAACTGAGTCATATCCGAGAGTTCTTGATCAAGCTGGACACCTGATACGGATGAAAAACGTCTCTCAAGCGAGGCTTGAACCGTTTTCTGGGTCTCGTTCAAAGAGGCAACACGCTGAATGTCATTAGCTTGCGTTTGTAAGGTTTGCTTGATCAATTGAGAAATCGGGATCGTCGTCCCTCCTAGTCCCAAATTGGCATTTGCAGACGACTCAAGACCTGTCCTGTCAAGACGGTTCAGCAAGTCATTAATACGTGTTGGATCAGCGGCGGAATTCGCCGGGCTTTGGTAGATTGAAAGATTAGAACTATTGGCAAGTAAAGCCGGATTCACCTGTATTCGATTGGCAAAGCCAACCCGTTGCGGTGATGAATCAAGTGAATCGGTGAAAGGAGCACCATTCTCATCAACAAAAAAAGGCAATGCCGTTCCCGCGCCCGTCAAACCTGTTGCTGTCACACGTGCGGAAAGAGATGTGACGGAAGCCGAGCCAGACGCAGTGATCCGTAAGGCACCACCGGTGCCGCTTGCAACCGTTAAACCTGGACCAATCGCATTGAGCGCAGATTGCAATCCTGCCTGGGCGCCAGCAACACCGCCTGCAAAGCTAATCCCGATCACTTTATCATCGGGATCGGATGTCAAAGAGTCCGCGAGCGGGAGAACGGAAGGGTCCTCAACCCGCACAATCGTGACTTTATGATCAACACCGGAAGAATCTCGATAAGTGAGTTTGATGCGGTTACCGGACTGTAATCCATTCACATCGAGATCAAAACCACCAGCCACCGCAGTACCTGAACGGTCAGTATCGGAAAGCGCAGATGCGAGACCGGCGGCAATATCATCAAGTTGAGCTTGGGCGGCAACCAAAGTGCGATCACGCGCATCAATCAACCCACCAAGGCGGCCCGTTTTAAAGGCACCGGCAGCAATAAGATCAATTGTGCCCGAGCCATTGCCACTCAATGTGATCGTGCCGACACTGCGCTTGGTGGAAAGAGCGTTATAGCTCGACGTGGCGGCAAGAGGCGCACGCGAGTCAAAACTCAGCGTCCGTGCGCCGGTCGCATCAAGAAGCGTATTGCCGTTAGTTGTAGAAACGGTGGCGGTGCCATCACTTGCAATGGTGATATTCACATCAAGGAGAGAGGACAGGCTTGCGAGCGCTTCGTCACGCTGATCAAGAAGGGTAGGATCTGGAGTCCCGCCAGAAAGACCAAGCCTCTTGTTGAGATCGGTAAGCTTGGATAGCGCCTGATTGGCTTCAATCGTTGCCGCCCCGATTGCCTCTTCTACACCGGATCGGATCGATTGAATATTATCGCTGAGCGCGTTGATTTTCGAGGCAAGTATTTTGGCATTGGACAATAAAACTGATTGCTGCGTTGTTGATGATGGATCGGAACGCAGCGTTTGTAATGCTGAATAAAAGGAGTCGTAACTGGCCGAAAGACTCGATTTAGAGCCTGGCAATCCATAAAGCTGATCAAGTTGGCCCGTTACATCGGATTGAGACGCCCAATATCCACTCGACGAAGACTCACGCCACATCTGTCGTTGAATATAAGATTCTAATTCGCGGCGAACCGCTCCCCCAGTCGGACCTGCGTCGCTTACATAGGTTCTACGGACATAAGAAGGGTTATTCGCATTCGCGACATTCTGTGAAATGAGATCCAGCGCATTATGCGTGCGTCTCAACCCTTCCGTCGATGTTCCGAGTGCCGAAAAAAGCCCCATGATCCCAATCCTAGAACCGTCATCATTCTGTTAAAACTTTATCGAGATGAAAAAGCTATGTTATTCGATAGCGATCTCGATTTCTTTAAGCGATTTCGCACAAGTTTAACGGATCACATTGACAGCTTCCCGCATCATATCCTGAGCTGTCGTGATGACTTTTGCATTTGCAGAATAAGCCTGTTGCGTGGCAATCATTCGGGTAAATTCTTGCGATATGTCCGCATTCGAACCCTCAACACCATTAATCATAATCGAAGAGCCATTTAATCCATAAATTGGCTCCCCCGATTGATCAGAGACTTCATACGCGCCCCCATCGCCGCGCTTCAACGCTTCTTCACCATTGAAATGCGCAATCGCGATATCAGCCACCGGCACTTGCAATCCATTAGAGTATTTCGCGTAGATGCGACCCTGATTGCTGATCTCCATATTTGTTAGACTTGCTGAAGAGTGACCGTCTTGCGAGATATTTGATTGTCGAAACACACCATTGGTGTCACCATATTGCGAGAGATTTGAGAGGTTGATTGCAATAGCTGATCCCGATGTTTTCCCATCAATCGTAAAGCTTCGGCTCAACGGCGAAGCGGATGTCAGTTTTCCCGACGCATTGAATGTGGCCGATGGGCCAAGGCTCGTCCATTTCGCTTGGGTACCTGTAGCCGCGCTGTCCGACATATAATAAAGATCCCATTGTCCAGCGCCCGTTTTTGCCCACCGCAATTGCAAATTCATCGCGGTTCCGGATGTGTCGTAAATCGTAAGCGATCCGCCAGAAATGGTCTTGTCGAGAAATGCGCTTTCGCCATTCGCGGCAATTGTTGACCCCGCTGTTGATGGCGTGAGCGATCCGTTTGATTGCATTTCATTTGTGGGCGTTACAGGAAGGTTGCCCTCATATTTAATGGCTGTTGTAGCCGCAGGTGGTAAATCGGTTGTGGGAATCTGGATTGTTTTCACAACACCGTCTTTCACCGCGCCCGATATCGGATCGACGGCATAACCCATAAGATATTGCCCCGCTCCATTCACAAGGTGATTATTGACATCAACGCTGAAATCCCCACGCCTCGTGAAGAAGGGTGATGAGCTAAATGAAACTGTACCCGTTGCGTCGGAACTTTTCTTGCTAACGGCAAAAAAGCCATCGCCTGAAATTGCAACATTCGTTGGTACACCGGTCATGCGAAACGCCCCAGCCACCGCATTGGTGGTTTGTGAGATCGCACTCACACCGCCCGTCAAACGCGTCGAAAGCGCGAGGTCGGGAACAAGATCCTGAAAGCTTGTATCAATGCGTTTAAACCCAATCGTCTGCGAATTGGCGATGTTTCCTGAAATATTGTCGAGCGCATAGGCTTGCGCCTGCATGCCCGAAACCGCCGTTTGCATCGCGCCCAAGATACCCATATTGGCCTCCGTGATCGGTTTTCAAAAAATGTCATCTCCGCACTTTTTGCGGACATGATCTCAGAGATGAAAACGCAAAGACCATGCCGATGCTGGCTTATTGATTTTCAATGAGAATTTTTGAAGAGAGCAAAAGCGATGAGGAAAAAAAATCGCATCATGCGGCAAAATTTGCCGGGTCTCTCACATCATCTGCGGAATAAGAAAACGATCAAGACGTCCTTTATGCGCCGCAAGCTCCGGCCAAGATACGACATCAAAATCGAATACCGCACATCCAGCGGTTGGAAACTCATCACGCAGACGCGCAAAGGCATATCGATCGCCAAAGCCATAACACTCTAAAGCAAAATCATGCAGCGCCGGATTGTGCCCGACAATCATCACTGTCTTTGGCCCGGACTCGAGCGCCTGAAGCAGAGACAAAATCACATCGGGCGTTGCGAGATAGAGATCGCGCTCAAAACGCGTCTCGGTGTCTCGAAAAAAGCTCTTCGCACTCTCCCACGTCTCGCGTGTGCGTGTGGCGGGCGAAACAAGAACCAAATCAGGCAAGATTCCATTATCAGCGAGCGCTTGTGCCGTTGCGCCACTTTCACGCTGCCCCGTTACCGTTAGGGACCGGTTAATGTCGGGCCCTTGATCATGCGGGACCGCCTGACCATGGCGAAAAAGCACAAGACGAAGCATCAAAAACCCCAAAACCCCTTTTTGTTGTACCCTGCCCCGAAAGAATTCGATCACCCTCTATTGACGATCGACATTCAATCGCCATGTTTCAGGGATTGATGAAGCTGAAGTTTCACGGGAATCAGACGCCGATGCAACAAGATTATGAGTCTCTCCAGAATATGAGAGGACAACGCTTTGTGATTAAGCCCGTGCCCGGGTGGATCATTGCGCTCGTATCCGTGGCCATCGCCGTTGCGGGCTTTGTGTTATTTCTGGTGAGCGCCAGTCTTCTTTTGGTGCTCGCGCCCATTTTTATCGCCATCGGTCTTTATCTGCGCTGGCGTTTTCTCAAAGCGCTACGCACCGCTTCACAATCTTTTCGTGAAGATGAAACTGTTATTGAAACCGAATACCGCGTGCATGATGACACGCGGTATCGATAATCTTCTCATGTATTTTAAGCAGGCGGACGCACAACAAGTACTGAACAAGGCGCATGGCGCACAATCGTTGTGGCATTTGAACCCAAGAGATAAGTCGCCATAGCGGGGCGATGCGAGCCAATGACAATGAGATCGGCTTTCTTCTCTTCAACTTCCGCCAGCACTTCATTATAGACCGATCCCATTCTGACCGCTGTCGTCACTTTGGATTTGTCGGCCAGTGTGAGAGACGCAACGAGGTCCTTCATCCGCTTTTCACAATCAGCCTGCTGTTCTTCGTCAAATGAAGGCGGCACATATTCCATGAAAGTGATCGGCAAAATCGATCTTACATAGACAAGATGTAGCGGCGCATTCGCAACAGCGGAAAGCGTTGCGGCGCGGTCGAGCGCCAATTTTGAGATTTCAAGTTCTGAAAGATCAACCGGAACAACAATCGATGTAAACATAGATGCCTCCTTCATCGACGCGCGCAGGATGCGCGTCACAGGGCAAAGATAGCCGCCATGGTCAGGCTCACGCCTTGATCTGAATCATAAAGGGGCCCGAATAAAGGGCACGAAGTCACTCAGGCAACGCCAAGCTTCTTTTGCAGGCTTGTGGAGGAGGTCGTGTATTGGAAAGTCACGCGACGATCCGGATAGACATAGCGCTGCACTTTTTGAGCCGCGAGCGCACCCTCATGAAAGCCTGAGAGGATCAGCTTCAATTTCCCCGGATAGGTATTGATATCGCCGATGGCAAAAATGCCGGGCACTGATGTTTCGAATTTTTCGGTATCAACAGGGATCAGATTTTCATTCAAGGAAAGACCCCAATCGGCAATGGGGCCGAGTTTCATCGTGAGTCCGAAAAAGGGCAACATCGCATCGCAAGCGACGGCAAATTCGCCGCCGTCATTGTCGCGACAGATTACAGAGGACAATCGGCCCTCTTGACCTTCAAGCCGCGTCGCCTGGCCAATTTTGAGATCCATCTTCTCGTCACGGACCAAAGCGCGCATTTGCTCAACACTATGCGGCGCGGCGCGGAAATCATCGCGGCGATGCATCAGCGTCACGCGTTTCGCCACAGGAACGAGATTGAGCGTCCAGTCGAGCGCCGAATCCCCGCCGCCAACAATCAGAACAGAGCGATCGCGAAAGGTCTCAATCTTGCGGACCGCATAATAAACGCTCTCTTGCTCATAGGCTTCGATTTCCGGGATCGGCGGCTTTTTGGGTTGGAAGGATCCCCCGCCCGCCGCAATCAAAATGGTCTTTGTCTCGAAGACCGTGTCACCATTGGTCTTCACGCGGAACAAAGGAGCCGTTGCGGTGCCCAGTGTCTCGACCTCGCTCACCATCTCATTGAGATGAAACTGCGCTCCAAAGGGCTCAATCTGCTTCATGAGATTGTCGATGAGCCCCTGTCCGGTCACCGTGGGAAAGCCGGGAATGTCATAAATGGGCTTCTCGGGATATAGCTCGGCGCATTGTCCGCCAATTTTATCAAGAATATCAACAACATGCGCCCGAATATCGAGAAGCCCCAATTCAAAAACGGCGAACAGGCCCACGGGGCCCGCCCCAATGATCAGGCAATCGGTCTTAATGGTCTCGGTCATGGCTTTTCGGGCGCTTTCTGATCGATTAGGCCTGTTTTTCGGGCGTTCTAACGGTCAAACCGTCCAATTCAGCTTTTACCTGAATTTGGCAGGCCAAACGCGAATTGGGCCGAACATCAAAGGCAAAATCGAGCATATCCTCTTCCATCGAGGAGGGCGGGCCGACTTTTTCCTGCCAGTCAGGCTCGATATAAACGTGACAGGTCGCGCAGGCGCAGGCGCCGCCACATTCCGCCTCGATCCCGGGAACGCCATTCTTGATGGCGGCTTCCATAACGGTCGAGCCGGGCTCCGCCTCAACGGTCCGCGCCGTGCCGCCAAAATCAATGAATTGAATTTTTGCCATAGGACCCTCATATTCCGGACGTAAACCCGCTTGCGGCTCGATACAGGACCAGCGCCGGTTTGACGAGGAATTTCGTCGAAACGGGGACCTAATTCGCAAGATTATAGAGTGATATAGGGCTAATTCTTCTAAAAACACCCCCGTTAACGACGTTTTCACTATTTATTGCGGCCGGGTGTTCAAGTGCCACCCCAAAAGTTAGACTGCAAAGGGGTGAACCCTCGCCTAAAATTCAGTTTGGAGCGGTAGGACAATCATGGCTACGCATACAAAAATCTCGGATTCAGCCGAAGCGGCGCTTTCCGCGATTGAGGAAGCTTTGACCCAGTCAATCAATCCGGCTGCGGCTGGCGATGCCCCTGAAACCAAAATCAGTGAGGAAACGGCCGCGCGCCCAACACCGCGCACAACGCCGAAGGCCCGCATTGAATCCGATCCGCGCCCGAGTCTTCAAGATATTGAGCGCCCTTTCCCAGGTCTTGCCGCTAATGACGACCGTAAAGCGGTTGGCGAAATTATTCAGACCTTGCAAGCGCGCCCCTCACGTCGCCCCTATCTCTTCGCAGGCGTCGCCGCAGGTGCATGGATTTTGTCGGCTCTCATCGCGCTGATCATTCATCCCGATCTGTTCGGCAATGCGTTCTCCTCCGCTGAATCGTCTGCCATTATTCCTTTTCTTGTTGTTGGACTGGCTTTGCCGGTCGTTCTCTTTTTCTTGCTGGCGCTTGCTTCCGTCCGCGCGGCTGAAATGCGCACCATCGCCAATTCCATGACGCAGGTCGCCTTGCGTTTGGCGCAGCCTGAAGCCGCAACAACAGAAGCCGTGGTCTCTCTTTCGCAAGTGGTCCGTCGTGAAGTCGCCGCCATGGGCGATGGTATGGAACGCGCGGTTGCCCGCGCGAGCGAACTCGAAGCGATGGTACATAATGAAATTGCCACGCTTGAGCGCGCTTATGGTCAAAATGAAGTGCGTATTCGCGCGCTCATTGATGAGCTTGCTTTGCAACGCGACGCGATCTCCTCGAATGCTGAACATATTCGCGCGTCGATTTTAAATACGCATGAGCATCTTGGCCGTGAAATCAATCAGGCCATGACGCGCATTACGGCGCTTGTTGATGATGCAGGATCGAAAGTTGCAGGTGCGATTGATCAAAAGACCGCAACCATTGCTGCAACTTTGGGCCGCACCGGCGAAACCATGATCGGCGTTCTGTCGGAGAAGAGCGACACATTGTTGCGTAATCTCACGGAGACCAACCAGACGGTTTCAACGCAATTGACCGAGATCGGCAAAAACATTGTCGATGCGCTCGAAGAAAAGTCCGAACTCGTCACCGACCGCCTTGCCTCAACCGGTGAAGGCCTTGTGCGTGAAATCGTCGGCCGTGCGGAAACCATGGTTCAGGCGATTGAAACTGCGTCCGAGCGCGCGAAAGAGCAAGTCACATCTGACTCCGATATGTTTGTCGCGCGTATTGCCGATATGAGCGAATCCATCCGCTCGACAATTGAACATCAAGCTGAAACACTCGAGCGCGGCATCGATAATAGTGTGAGCCGTCTCGCCGTCATCATGGATGACAAATTAGCTGCCTCGCGTAGCGTATTCAGCGAAGGACTCGATGATCTCGTCGATGCGGTCAGCGGCCAGACGCAGAAAATCAAGAATGAATTCTCACGCGAAGCCGATGCGATCCGCGTTCAGATTTCATCCACCTCGGGCATGTTGATCGACTCGCTCTCGCGTGAAACACAACAACTTGACACAGTTCTTTCCGCCCATTCGCAAACACTCGCAAACACATTGTCCGGCGCAAGCGCCGATATGGGTCAATCGATTGGTGATAAAATTGCAGCTGTGACGGCGTCTTTCGAGACCGGTACCACGCTCTTGAATGCAAGCCTGCAACGCAATACCGAAATGATTGAAGCCAATCTTTCGAGCTATTCGACGCGTATTGACCAAGCGATTGGCGGTCGTGTCGCTTCGCTTGAAGCCACCATCCGTGATGGCGCTTCGGCACTTGATCAAAATCTCTCGCATTATCTTGGTTCGATCACCGCAACGCTTGATCAAGGTGGCGCGCGGATCAATGAGAAGCTTGGCGGCCAGATCGAAAATTTCGAAAAGACAATTATCGTCAAAGGCGGCGCGCTCAGCGAAGCGCTCTATCGTCGTCTCAATGATTTCGAAACTAATATTTTGGGTCGAAGCAGCGAGATCAATTCGAACATCACGCAGAACCTCACCAATCTTGAACGTGTTCTTGAGACGAGCGGCAATCAGCTTGCAGAACGCATCGAACGGAACACCACGACCTTTACCACCACCATCGAAGCCCGTCTCGGCGAAGTGGCGCATCTCTTCTCAACAGAAGGACGCGCCCTCTCCGATCGCCTCGTCGAACAAGCGAAGAACGCGTCAACCATTATTGAATCGCAATTGGCCGCCATTGAAGCCAATTCTCGCGAGAAGAGCGTCGCGGTTGTCGAAGGCATCGAAGCACTCTTCAGCCGCGTCGACCAAGGCCTTATCGAGCGAACCAATATCCTCATGGAAGCGATGTCAGAACGCTCCAACAATCTCGAAGAGACCTTACAGCGCTCGAGCCTTGCGATTGGCAGCACAATCGAATCCAAGACCGAAGAACTTGGCCGCGTGATGACCGATCGTGCCGATACGGTTGCGCAATCGCTTGCGGTTCGCGCCATCGAGATCAACGAAATTCTTGGTGAGAAAGCCCTCGACATCGCCAACACATTCGAAGGCCAAGTCCGCCATTTCGAAGACAATATCGTTTCGCGTCTTGAAACGATTGGCGCCGTCATCGGCGATCAAAGCAACACATTTGGCTTGAGCCTCGAAGGTCACACAGAAAAGATTTCGGATGCGTTGAATTCGGCAATCTCGCGTCTTTCGACAACACTCGACACGCAAGGTTCAACGCTGATTTCGGCTCTCCAGTCGAATGCCGGAAACATCACGGATACAATTGCACAGGTCGGTTCGCACACGGCAGACATTTTGAGTGGCACGGCAGATCGTTTGCAAAGCGAAACGATCGTCACTTTGCAGAAAATGTCCGATGCGAGCCAGATTGTACGCAGTCTCGTCGAACAAGCCAATCAGTCGATTGGCGAACTCGAAAGCAAACTCGCCGACCGCGTTATCGGCCTTGCCCATGCGGGCACCGTCATCAAGGAAGATGCGGCCCATTCAGCAAGCCTCCTTCTCGAACAAATCGAATCCATGCGCGAAGTCACCGCGACCGGCATTCACGAAACACGCGCACTCATCGATGTGCTTGATGAAAGAACGCGTGCGGTGTCCTCGGTCACGCGTGAACATGTCGAAATTCTTGAGAATGCCGCGCAATCGCTTGGTAGCATTGAAGGGCGTCTCGGCTCCGATCTTGAAAATCGTAAAGCGTCGATTGAGGTTCTCACCCGCACGCTCAATGAACATTTCAACAATGTCGAAACCGTTGCTGAAAAATTCGCGCTCCATCTCAATGGCGCGTTGATGGCGATTGAAAACCGCGCCTCCTCGATCCGCGATATCATGAGCGATGCGGCAACGGTGGCCAGCCAAACCATGCGCGAGCAATTTGACTCCGTACGCGCTGAAGCTGACGCCGAAAAACTGCGCACCGTTGAGCAGGTACGCGCCGTTTCGACCGAAGCGCTCACCGAAATGGGTGAACTTCTCGGTCAATTGGTTGCGCGCTTTGAAGCCACCGCGGCAGATGTCAAAGCGGTTACAGAATCCATCGCGCAAGAAGTTGAAGCCTCACGCGAGGAAATCACCAAGAGCGTCGCCGTTCTGCCGAATGAAACCAAAGAACAGGCTGCGGCTCTGAAGCGTGCGGTCAGCGAACAGATCCGTGCACTTGGCGAATTGAATGCCATCATGTCCGCAAGCGGTCGTGTGACGGATACCGCAAAGCCTGTTGAACAACGTCCTGCACAGCTTGCATCTGAACGCGCACCAGAGCGCAGCCCGCAAATTCTTTCGCCGCGGCCAACCACTTATGAAATGCCAAAGCCCGCACGGCCTGAAACAACAGGACGGATCATCCCGCCTGCAACAAAACCTGTGACAGAGGAAAAACCTCCCGTATCGCCTTTGATGCCGGAAGTGAAACCGGAACCAGTTACTACAACGACACGCGCGCCAATCCCGCCAGCGCCAGCGCGTGAAGCCAAGAGTGGCGCTTCAACGCAAAGCGAAAAGACGCGGCCGATCGCGGCCCCTTCGGCGCCTCTTTCAACGCCGACGGAACCGATTGCTCAACTCCTTGCCGATATTCGTGCGCTGATGAATGACGATGCGGTGACGAGCCTGTGGGCGGCCTATCTCCGCGGCGAGAATGTCTCCTTCTCGCGCTCGCTTTACACATTGAACGGTCAACGTCGCTTTGCTGAATTGAGCGCTCTTTATCAAGCCGATGAGAAATTCCGCACAAGCCTCAACTCATACGCAAACCGTTTTGAATCGGTGTTGAAAGATCTTACCGTAACGGACACCGATGGCGCGATTACAAGATCAATCCTGTCATCGCCCGAAGGTCGCGTCTATACGATGCTCGCACATGTGAGCAATCGTCTCGGCTAATTAAGAAAGTTAAGCGCGCGGTTTAAATTCTTAACCGCGCGTCTTTACACTTTCGGATCAGGATTTTCCGTGTGACCGTCAACGGCAATCACCTGCCCTGACACGTAGCGCGCACCATCACTCGCTAAGAACAGCGCCATCGCCGCAACATCGCGCGCTTCTACAAAAGTTCGCATTGATGTGCCCGATGCATAACCTTCATAAATCGCATCACGGGTTGTGCCTTTCAGCGCCGCTTCTCGTTCAAGCACGCGTTCAATACGCGGCCCCTCCACCGAACCCGGACAAATCGCATTCGCGCGAATGCCGTAAGGCCCAAGCTCCATCGCAACTGTTTTCATCAAACCGATCACACCCCATTT
>RFZR01000191.1 GCA_009920595.1 Alphaproteobacteria bacterium
GCGCGGTTGGCACGGGCGGAACACTAGCGGGCACTGGCCTTGGTCTCAAAGCCTTAAACACGAAGATCAAAATCGGTCTCGCCGATCCGATGGGCGCCGCGCTCTACAATTTCTATACGCATGGCGAATTGAAATCCGAGGGATCCTCAATCACCGAAGGCATTGGCCAAGGCCGCATCACAAAAAATCTTGAAGACGCTCCGATTGATTTCGCCTTCCAAATTCCTGATGAAGAAGCCATCCCGCTCGTCTTTAAACTGCAAGAAGAAGAAGGTCTCTCGCTTGGTGGCTCATCGGGCGTCAATATTGCGGGCGCAATCCGTTTGGCTAAAGAGCTTGGACCCGGCCACACAATCGTGACGATCCTTTGTGATGGTATGAGCCGCTACGCCTCGAAAATGCTGAATCCCGAATTTTTACGTTCCAAGAATCTTCCTGTTCCGGCATGGTTGACGCATCAGTCCTCCATCAAGCCGGATTTCCTGTAACATGCCCACCGCATTGCTCTTCCGCGACGACGCCTATTTGAAATCATGTGAAGCGACCATTGTCGCAATCAATGAGCGTAACGGGATCATTCTTGATCGTACTGTGTTTTATGCCACCGGTGGTGGTCAGCCCGGAGATCTCGGAACCATCACGCATTCAAACGGCGCGACAACAAAAATCGCAACAACAGTTTATGGCGAAGACAAAAGCGACATCGTACATGTTCCTCTTGAAGGTGAAGCCTTGCCGAAAGTCGGCGACACAGTCACAGCCTCAATTGATTGGGATATACGCCTAAAACGTATGCGCATTCATACCGCGCTCCATGTGCTCACAACCGTGCTGCCCTACCCCGTGACGGGCGGTTCAATAGGCGATGGCGAAGGCCGACTTGATTTTGATATTCCCGATGCCGGACAGGATAAAGACGAGATCACGGCGGAATTGATGCGTCGTATTTCGCTCAATGCAGATGTGACTTATCGCTGGATTGCCGACGAAGAATTGGAAGCCAATCCATCACTTGTCAAAACCATGTCGGTGAAGCCTCCCATGGGCACAGGGCGCGTGCGGCTTGTTGATATCGCAGGGCTTGATCTGCAACCCTGTGGCGGAACACATGTGAAAAACACAAGCGAGATTGGTGCCGTCGCTGTGACGGCGATTGAGAAAAAAGGCAAAATCAATCGGCGCGTGCGCATCACTCTAGTTTGAGGAATTTATAAAAATGACCGCCTCACCTTTTGTTTCAACTGAATGGCTTGCCGCCCATATCAATGACGCCAATCTCGCGATCATCGATGCAAG
The DNA here is from genome assembly GCA_009920595.1 of Alphaproteobacteria bacterium. Taxonomy (GTDB): domain Bacteria; phylum Pseudomonadota; class Alphaproteobacteria; order Rhizobiales; family Beijerinckiaceae; genus CAIUPE01. Next base: position 1,297 of record RFZR01000191.1, read on the forward strand.
CTGGTATCTGCCGACGATGAATCGCAATGGTAAAAAGGAATACGCCGACGGTCATATTCCAAATGCGCAACATTTCGATATCGATGCCGTTGCCGACAAAACAACAAATCTGCCGCACATGTTGCCAAGCGCTGATGAGTTTGCACGCATTGTCGGCGCAATGGGTATCGCTGACACCGATCACATCGTCGTCTATGATGGCGCGGGTTTGTTTGCGGCCGCCCGAGTGTGGTGGACATTCAAAGTCATGGGCGCCTCGCAAGTTTCAATTCTCGAAGGCGGCGCACCCAAATGGAAAGCGGAGGGCCGCGCCTGGACGAATACACCCGCTCAACGAGCACCAAAACAATTCAAAGCAAAATTTGACGCGCGTACGGTGGCTGATCTCGAAACGATTAAATCCACATTGAAGAATAAATCGGCACAGATTGTCGATGCGCGGCCTGCCGATCGTTTCAAAGGGGACGCACCTGAACCACGTCCAGGTCTGAAAGCCGGCCACATGCCCGGAAGTTTCAACGTACCCTTTGGCGAAGTGGTAAAAAACGGAACGCTTGTTGATCCAGAGTCTTTGCAGAATGCTTTCAATAACGCAGGCGTTGATCTCTCAAAGCCAGTGATCACAAGCTGCGGTTCAGGTGTTTCCGCAGCCATCCTCGCCCTCGCCCTTGAAACATTAGGCACGCCTGCTCAAGCGCTTTATGACGGCTCATGGGCCGAATGGGGCGCGCGTGAAGAGTGTGAGGTGGTGAAAGGGTAGATAGGGATTAGGGTTTAGGATGTAGAAGCTTTTAAAGCCTCCACCGGAAACGTCATTGCGAGCGAACGCGAAGCAATCCAGGTGGAGTTAAAAGACAAGGCGCAACGGAGCCGCTGCAGCTTAAGAACCATCATCAACTGGATTGCTTCGCTCACGCTCGCAAAGACAGCAACCTACTCCCGAATTCTCAATGCAAGATCTGACTCAAGAACAATTTCGTCCGCTCGTGTTGAGGATTCTTGAAGAATTCATCAGGTACATTCGCTTCAACAATTTGCCCTTGATCCATAAAGATCACGCGATTGGCGACTTGCCGCGCAAAACCCATTTCATGGGTCACGCAGATCATCGTCATGCCGTCTTCAGCGAGTGACACCATCGTGTCGAGCACTTCTTTCACCATTTCCGGATCAAGCGCCGAAGTTGGCTCATCAAACAACATGATCTTCGGTGACATACAGAGCGAGCGTGCGATCGCCACGCGTTGTTGTTGTCCGCCTGAAAGCTGACCCGGATATTTGAGCGCTTGTTCCGGAATCTTGACTCGTTTCAAATAATGCATCGCGATGTCTTCAGCTTCTTTCTTTGGAAGCTTCTTCACCCAAATCGGCGCTAATGTCAGATTTTCAAGAATGGTCAGATGCGGAAAGAGATTGAAATGTTGAAACACCATGCCGACATCACGACGGATTTCATCGATCTTTTTCACATCCGCTGTGAGATCGCATTTTCATGCGTGAGTTTTCCGGGTTTCAGATTGAGGGACGCCTCGGCTGCCATAATCAGAACTCCCTAATGTCGATGATCGGTGGCCAAACGCTTTTCGACCGACATCGAATAGCGCGCCATTCCGTAGCAGAGAATGAAATAGACGATCGCAGCAAAGAGATAACCCGCGAAAGGCATCTGCGACAATCGCCACACTGGATTGTTAAGCGCCGCTTCAATGACTTTGAGGAAATCAAAGATATTGACGATAGCGACGAGCGTTGTGTCTTTCAAAAGTCCGATAAAATTATTCACGATGCCCGGAATGACGATTTTGAGCGCTTGCGGCAGAATGATCTTCACCATCATCTGCCAATAGCTGAGCCCCAAGGCCTGAGCAGCCTCATATTGCCCGCGCGGGATCGCTTGCAATCCGCCGCGCACTGTCTCTGCCATATAGGCTGAGAAAAAGAGCGCCACACCCACAAGCACGCGCAACAGTGGATCAGGACGCCACCCTTCAGGGACAAAAAGCGGGAACATCACATTCGCCATAAAGAGCACCGTGATGAGCGGCACACCACGAATGAATTCGATCATCACGACACTGGAGGAACCGAGATGACAATTCCAACGGTCCCGATAACGATGGAGACAAGAAAGCCGCCCCAGAAATGCGTTTGCACAATCGGCAGACCCAATGAGGGAGCGCCATGCAGAAGAATAAATCCAACGATCGGAAAGATGATAAAGAAATAAATCATCGCCCAATCTTTGCGCGCAATGCTCGGCGCAAGGAGCCAAACAAGACCTATGGCCTCGAGCACAAAAAACAACTCAGGCCGCCAGCGTAACTGCTCTGGATATTGACCGAAGATGAAATAACCCCAATGCGCATTCACAAAACCCCAACAGACGCCGACGGTTTTGCCAAGCACTTCGGGATTACAATCTTTGCTGCTGTTAGCGGTCCACACAGCATCGATGATCAAGCGATCAATCATTCCCGGAATGATTTGGAATAGACCATAGAGAATGAGAAGCGTGAGAATTGTATTGAACACGGACGAGAAAAGATTCTCTCGCGCCCAATGAAGAATACCCGATGTGCGCATCGGTGGCGGTAAAGCATCGCTAAACTGCGAACGGACAAATTTTAATTCGCTTGCTCCGCTCATGTCAGCGCTCCACCAAGGCCACGCGGCGGTTAAACCAATTCAT
>RFZR01000192.1 GCA_009920595.1 Alphaproteobacteria bacterium
CCTGAACCCATAGCAACAAGAAACGTCTTTTTCATGTGAGATCCGGTGTGATCCGTTCAAGGATTAGCGGTGCGAGCGGAGGTTCCGTGGTTGAAATTTTGTAGGCGCTTTTGAGCGCCGTATGAGCAAGGTCAAAGTCATTTTCATTTTGCGCGTGAATTAGACCAAGCGGATCGCCTTTGTGACAAAAAGTTCCAACAGGAACAAGACTGCTTAATCCGACAGCGGGATCGATTTGATCCTCCGCGCGTTTTCGTCCACCACCTAAGCCGATGATCGCAATACCGAGATCGCGCGTCGAGATCGCGGCCACATAACCCTCATGTTCTGCGAGAACCGGTTTAACAAGTGGCGCCTGCGGCAAATGATGATCGGGTCGTTCGAGCAAATCTTTCGGACCCCCGAGAGCGGCTACCATTTTTGCAAACACATCCGCCGCCGCACCTGAAGAAAAAGCAGTTTCGATTTTTTTGTACGCTTCATCTGGTGTTGATGCCAATTTACCGGTCAACAACATCTCGATTCCAAGAGCGATGGTGACGTCATGGAGTCTTTGATTGCGATGATTACCGGTGAGATGGTTAATTGCCAGTTTCACTTCTAGAGCATTGCCTGCTGCATCCGCGAGCGGTTGATCCATATCGGTGATGAGCGCCGTTGTCGGTAATCCGGCGGCGGTCGCAACATCAGCGATGCTCCGCGCAAGATCTCGCGCGCTCTCAAGACTCGCCATAAATGCGCCTGAGCCGGTTTTCACATCCATCGCCAATCCATTCAAACCGGAAGCAAGTTTCTTTGAGAGAATAGATGCGGTGATCAGCGGAATTGATTCAACCGTCGCTGTTACATCGCGCAACGCATAGAGTTTGCGATCAGCGGGAGCGAGATCGTTTGTTTGTCCGATGATCGCAGTACCCACTTCTTTTACTGTTTTGCGAAACAGTCCGAGATCAGGCTGTGAGCGGTAGCCTGGAATTGAATCAAGCTTATCAAGCGTACCGCCTGTATGCCCAAGTCCGCGCCCCGAAATCATCGGCACATAACCGCCACATGCGGCAATCGCAGGCGCAAGAATGAGGCTGACTGTATCGCCGATGCCGCCGGTAGAATGTTTATCAAGGAGAGGACCCGGACAATCAGGCCATTCAAGAATTGTTCCGGAATGAGTCATTGCGCGGGTGAGTGCGACACGTTCGTCGCGTGTCATACCGTTGAAAAACACAGCCATTGCGAAAGCGGCGATCTGAGCATCGCTTACAGCGCCCGATGTCATGCCTTCGATGAAGCGATGAATCTCATCGGCCGACAGCGTGCCGCCATCCCGTTTTTTTCGGATGAGTTCCTGCGGAATCATGAGCCCCCCTTGTGCCGCAAGTCTCTACAAGGGTTTTATAGAAATGATAGAGATTTTTAATCAAGCCGCGTAACGGGTCGCGTCTTCGCCGTAATAATCGATATATCTCGGATTGATGGCCGAAACAGGCAGAATAACCAGCACATCGGTCGTACCGAATTGCCGGTCAATCACGGCGCCATCACCAAACCGCGCGCCCAAACGCAAATAGCCTTTGATCAAAGGCGGCAAGGCATGAATCGCTTTGCGGGCGTCAATCGCATGAGCCTCCATTCTATTCATGTTAATGGCGCGCCCCGTTACGGGTTTGGCGGCGAGAGCGCCTTCGGCTGAAGCGGTGTGATGAAGAAAGCTCAAGGGCAAAGCGAGCGCCTGGGGGTCTGTGCCTGCGAGGCTCGCGCAACCGAACATAATGTCAATCTTATGCCGGCGGACATAGGTCCAAATGCCATGCCAGAGTAATTCAACCGTGCGCTTATCGCGATAAGCCTTTAAAACGCAAGAGCGACCTAGCTCCAAGAAACGTGCTGTCGGATGGGCGGTCAACAGGGGAGCAATATCAAACTCGCTCGCCGTATAAAATCCGCAACCCCGCGCGGCCATATCCTGACGGAGTAACCGGTAAGTGCCAATCACTTTGGGCTTTTTGTCTTTGTGATCCATCACAAGAAGATGATCGCAATGCGCATCAAAGGGATCAATATCTCGGCGTTTCAAACGAGACAGGAGATCCGGCGTTGCACTCATTTCTTCATAAAAAACCTTGAACCGTAAACGCTGAGCTTTTTTGATTTCTTTTTTTGTTGTCGCTAGGCGCACTTCAAGCGAGCCGATGCGACCCAGGCTATAGGCGGGATCAAAATCCGCATCATCCATGAAGGTCCGGATCAAACGCTGCGCCGTTTGATCTTGCGTCCATTCCCGAAAGCCTTCGCCAAGATCAATCATTGTCGTTTGTCCTTTTTAGCCATTATGACTGTGATTCGTTCTCGTCGATAGGACAGGGCCTCGGCAATGTGAATGCGTTTGATTGTCTCGGTGCCATCAAGATCGGCGAGCGTGCGGGATACTTTTAAAACGCGATGAAACCCGCGTGCGGTTAAATTCATATGGTCGGCTGCGCTGCGAATGAGAGCGAGGCCCGCTTCATCGGGTGCGGCAATTTGATCGAGCAGTGAGACGGGACATGTGGCATTGGTCGTTTCAAGCCCCAATCCCTGCGCTTGATAGCGATGAATTTGTCTTTGTCGGGCAGCACTCACACGCCGCGCAATGGATTCCGATGTCTCGCTCTTTTGAGCAGACAAAAGATCGCCCGGTGTGACGGCGGGAACATCAATCGTCAAATCGATGCGATCAAGAAAAGGTCCAGAAATCCGCGATTGATATTGCGCCATGCAGACGGCATTCGGCGCTTTGCGGCACGCATAGCCGGGATCAGTACCATGCCCGCAACGACAGGGATTCATTGCCGCGATTAATTGAAACCGCGCGGGATAGGCGATGCGGTGTTGCACGCGCGCGATCACCGCTTCACCTGTTTCGAGCGGTTGGCGAAGACTGTCGAGTGCTTGCGGTTGAAACTCTGGCAATTCGTCAAGAAACAACACGCCTCGATGGGCAAGTGAAACTTCACCGGGGCGCGCGTGCGTGCCGCCACCCACAAGCGCGGCCATAGATGCGGAATGATGCGGCGCGCGAAAAGGCCTTCGATCTGTAAGACCTTCTTGATCAAGGAGACCGGCAATCGAATGGATCATCGAGACTTCAAGTAATTCCGGCGGAGAAAGCGGCGGCAGTATTGAAGGCAGACGCGAAGCCAGCATGGATTTGCCCGCACCGGGCGGACCCGAGAAAAGAAGATTATGTCCACCAGCGGCTGCGATCTCGAGCACGCGACGCGCGCTGTCTTGCCCCTTTAGTTCAGCCATATCGGGAAGTGGTTGTCCGTCTTTACGGATTGCGGGGGCAGGGCGCGAAAGAATCTGGGTGCCTTTAAAATGATTGGCGAGTTGGATCAAAGAGCGCGGCGCGAGGATTGGAAGATCCGCGGCGGCCCATGCGGCTTCAGCGCCTGATGCCGCAGGACAGATTAAGCCAAGCCCGCGTTCATGCGCGGCGACCGCGGAGGGCAAAATGCCCGCAACAGGTGCGAGCGAACCATCAAGACCGAGTTCACCTAAAACCACAAATCCTTCGAGCGCGTCGGAAGGTAATGCGCCAATCGCCGCCATTAATCCCAGCGCGATCGGCAAATCAAAATGACTGCCTTCTTTCGGCATATCAGCGGGCGCGAGATTGATGGTGATCCGTCGAGCGGGAAGCGCGAGGCCAACAGCGGCAAGCGCGCCCCGCACGCGTTCACGAGATTCACCAACCGCTTTGTCTGGCAGGCCGACAATATTGAAGAGAACCCGCCCCGGCATAACTTGCACTTGAACATCGACGGGTTTCGCATTGACGCCTTCAAAGGCGACGGTTGAAACCCTTACGACCATGGGCGCAAGCCTTTATCCGTGGGGAAACGAAGGGGATCTGCGTCGACCGGATAAAATGCGGGGCGGGTGTCAGGCATGGCAGTGCAACCATACAAGCGCCTGCCGCGTCTTCACCCTGTCACATGTGACAGG
>RFZR01000193.1 GCA_009920595.1 Alphaproteobacteria bacterium
ACGTTGCGGATCAACCGGGCCCGGCATTTCAGCGCGCCCTTTCGGCATCACCACAAAACCTGCGCGGCTGTAATAGGGCTCATCACCCACAAGAAGAATGAGTTGATGACCTTCAGCTTTCGCAGTCTCCACCGCGCGCTGAATGAGCGACATGCCGATACCGATAGAAGAGAAGGCCTGCTCGACCGCAAGCGGTCCTAACAAGAGCGCCGGCGTTTGTCCGATCGTGATCGGTGTCAGCCGAATGGAACCTACGACGAGCGTACCGACCAAAGCGACGAAGGAGAGCGACGCAATCGGCGCCACGCCTTCACGCAGACGATAGGCGGTTTTGGCGTAACGGCCGGGGCCAAACGCGCGTTCATGGAGTTTTTCAATCGCCCCCGCATCGGCAGGGGTTTCGTGGCGGATGGTCAGCGGAAGGTCGGTCATGAGGAGGCTCGGTGGTCAGGAGGGGCGTAACCCCGTCGCGGGAGAGGAAAGCCTGCATTTCGCGCAGGCGGGATGGATCGAAGCGCCTTTCGGCCTTCGGCTTCATCGTTCTCGTCGCGTCCTTGTCACGGTCATCATGGCGCTCCCTTAGCATGATCGACGAGGAGCGTCTATCGGGTGGGGACGCCCTCATTTTTGGATCGGTTTATCGCCAATCAAGGCTTGATCGCGGCTTACGAAACGCGTTCATGTAGAAAAAATCATATTTGGAGGTTGCCCCATGCTCGATCGCCCGACGACCAAAGACCAGTGGATCGCCCGCGCCCGCGCGACAACGCCCGATGGCCGCGCCTTTATTAATGGCGCCTATGTGAACGCGAAGAGCGGCAAGACCTTCGACAAGATTTCATCGGCCGACGGCTCGGTGGCCGGTCAAGTCGCCGATTGTGATGCAGCCGATATTGATCTTGCGGTGAGTGCTGCAAAAACCGCCTTTGAGGATGGCCGTTGGCGCGACAAACCGGCAACCGAGAAGAAGCGCGTTCTCTTGCGCTTCGCCGAGCTCATCAAACAACACACCGATGAAATCGCCATTCGCGAAACGCTTGATGTTGGCAAGGTCATCAGCAATTCGATCTCGATTGATGTGCCCTATTGCTATGTCTGCCTGCAATATTATGCGGAACTTGCCGACAAGATGTATGACGAGATCGCGCCCATGTCGCCAAATGATCTCGTGCAAATCCGCAAAGAACCGCTCGGCGTGATCGGCGCGATTGTGCCGTGGAATTATCCGCTGATCATCTCGGCGTGGAAACTTGGCCCTGCGCTCCTCGCCGGAAACTCTGTTGTGTTGAAGCCTGCCGAGCAATCGCCTTTCGCCTCGCTTTATCTTGGTGGGCTTGCGCGTGAGGCCGGTATTCCCGATGGCGTGTTGAATATCGTGCCGGGCTTTGGCGAGAAGACCGGAAAGCCGCTCGCGCTGCATATGGATGTCGATATGGTGACCTTCACCGGCTCGACTGAAGTCGGCAAGCTGATGATGCGCTATGCGGCAGACAGCAATATCAAACGCGTCGCGTTGGAACTCGGCGGCAAGAGCGCGCAGATTGTCATGCCGGACGCTGATCTTGATGCAGCAGCAGAAGCGATTGCCTGGTCGATCTATTACAATCAAGGTCAGACGTGCCACGCAGGATCACGCGTACTCGCGCATCGCTCGATCCGTAAACAATTGATCGAAAAAATTATTAAAGTGACAGCCGCGCAAATTCCGCAAGGCCATTCGTTTGATCCGGCCGCGCAAATGGGCGCGATGGTCGAGCAGAAACATATGGAACGCGTGCTTGAGTATATTGCTGTCGGCCAAAAAGAAGGCGCAAGCCTTGCGCTCGGTGGCAAGCAAATCATGCAGAACACCGGTGGCTTTTATGTCGAGCCGACGATTTTCGATGAAGTGAAACCCGATATGCGGATTGCACAGGAAGAAATTTTTGGCCCCGTGCTCGCTGTTATTCCGTTTGATACGGAGGAGGAAGCCGTGCGCATTGCCAATGGGACAGTGTTCGGCCTTGGCGGTTCTGTATGGACGAGTGATATGAATGTCGCGCATCGCGTTTCGGGTGCTATTCGTGCCGGAACTGTGTGGGTGAATTGCTATGACAAATCCTCGCCTGTGACGCCATTCGGCGGCTTCAAACAATCAGGCTTTGGCCGCGACCGCTCTCCGCATGCGGTTGATAAATATATGGACTACAAGACAATCTGGACGGTTTATAAATGACCAAAATCACCGGCATCGAAATCACAACCCACCGCCTGCCGCTCGACCCACCCTTCAATGCGAGTTGGGATACACAACCACGCAAACATTTCGATGCGTGCATTGTGCGCGTGCATACCGATGATGGCGTCACAGGTATCGGCTCCGGCGACTTCATGGTTGGCTTTCAAGGTCATGAACATCTTTTCATTGGCCAAGATCCGCTCGCGATTGAAAGGCATTATCGCATCTTAGCGAATATCCAGTTTCATTATGGGCGATGCTGGCCGCTTGATCTCGCGCTGTGGGATCTCGCCGGCAAGCTGACGAAGCAACCCGTTTGGAAGCTTCTTGGTGGCCTTTCAAACAAAGTGCGCGCTTACGCATCCTCAGGCACATTACGCGCACCAAATGAATTGGCTGATGCCGCCGAGCGTTACATCGCCGAAGGATTCAAAGCGCTCAAAATCCGTTTTCATCGCGGCGACTGGCGCGCGGACATCAAAGCACTCGAAGCCGTGCGTGCGCGTGTCGGTAACAAGCTCGATCTGATGGTGGATTGCAATCAGGGCTGGCGCATGTCGTGGGATCAGTACAAGCCATGGACGCTGAAGGAAGCCATTCCGGTCGCGCGCGAGCTTGAAAAGCTTGAAGTGTTCTGGATGGAAGAACCGCTCTTCCGCTCAGATCGCGAAGGCATGAAACGCTTGCGTGAGATGGTTGATATCCGCATCGCCGGAGGCGAAATGACACGCGAGCTTTACGAGTTCCGCGATCTCATCGTCGACGGTTGCCTCGATGTTGTGCAGCCCGACGCGGCGCTTGTTGGCGGGATCACGGGTCTTCGTCGCGTGGCGTTGATGGCAGAGGAACATAACCTCATTTTCACCCCGCACACTTGGACAAATGGCATGGGCGTGGTGGCGAATGCTCACCTCACCGCCGGCCTTGTTGAAGCGCCCTATCTTGAAATGCCCTATGACCCACCGGAATGGAGCCTCGACCGTCGCGATTTCATGATGGAAAAGCCCCTCAGCGTCGATAAGGAGGGCTGGGTCGTCTTGAGCGATGAGCCCGGCATGGGCTATTCTCTCGACGACAAAAGGCTCGCCGCGACCCGTATCGGCTGAGCTCCGAACGGGGAGAAGAGTCCGTGGATCGCAAATGGTTGCCGCTTAATGCGCTGCGCGCTTTTGAAGCTGCCGGAAAACATTTAAGCTTCACCGCTGGTCAGCCGTCATGTCATCGTGCTCGAGAACTTCTTGGGCGTGCCGCTTTTTGATCGTCGGCCGCAACAACTCGTGCTCACCGAAGCGGGGCAGCATCTTTTACCGGTTGTCACAAAAAGTTTTGACCGTATCGATCAAGCGCTCTCGGACATCATCAAAGAAGGCCGCTCGCCGCGCCGTGCGCTGAAAGTGTCGCTGCCCGCAACCTTCGCACATCAACTGGCTGTGCCGATCCTCAAAGATTTTCGTGCGGAACATCCCGCGATCACGCTCGATATTGAAAGTGATATGGGTCATGGTGCAGACTCAGAAGCGGATGTCGCTGTGATCTTTTCCGAACCCGCTGTCACCGATACGGTTCTTGATCTTTTATGGATGGAAAAACTCACAATCCTCTGCCATCCCGATATTGCGGCGAAAGCGGATCGCGATGATCCGGCAAAATTCATCGAAGACAATGTGCTCTTGCACATGAAACTTGAAAATCGCTCGCGTCATTATCAATGG
>RFZR01000194.1 GCA_009920595.1 Alphaproteobacteria bacterium
ATGGAATTGACGGCGGCCATTCAAGCGCTTGAAAGTCTCACACGGCCTTGTGCGGTCGATCTTTACACGGACAGTCAATATGTGCGCCAAGGCATCACACAATGGATGCATGGGTGGAAACGCAATGGCTGGAAGACAGCCGATAAAAAGCCTGTGAAAAATGCCGACCTCTGGCAAAGGCTTGATGATGTTGTAAAACGCCATACTGTTGAATTTCATTGGGTGAAGGGCCATGCGGGTCATCCCGAGAATGAAGAAGTCGATCAGCTTGCGCGTGACGGTATGGCGCCTTTCAAAAATTCGTCATCCGAATAAAATAAACGATCTTTGATGTTCACCACGTTCACGCATCCTTTTTTAAAATTTCGACTCGGCCGCAATGAGGATGGCGCCGGCATGGGAAAATTGATCGCTCGCATTTTTGCTGATTACGAGAATTGTCCTTTTCTGCCGCATGAATTTCCTGAGCTTGAAGCACCCGCCGATTTTTATCGGGGCAAGAAAAAAGGCGAACTCTGGATTCTTGAAGATCCGCGTGCGGAGGCGCCGTTTCCGGTTGCGGGCTCCATCGCGATCACACCAACTTACGAGCCAAAGCGTTTTGAATTGTTCAAAATCTATCTCGCGCATCAATTTCGGGGACAAGGTCTTTCACAATTCATGCTGGATACGGCTCTTGATTATGCGCGCGCGCAACATGCAACTGAAGTGATGTTATGGACCGATACACGTTTTCATGCCGGTCATCGCTTTTATGAAAAAGCAGGCTTTAAGCGTGTGGCCGGTATTCGCCAATTGCATGATGCGGCTGAAACTTTTGAATATGGCTATCGACGGACATTAAAAGCCGATAAGGACCAGTGATGGAAAAAAATCATCACGATCTTTCAATCGGCCCCGTTCTCTTAGCCATTGCCGCCGTTTTCTTTTTCACCGCACTTGATGGCATCGCAAAAGATTTAGGATCACGCCACTCAACGATTGATGTCGTGTCCATCCGCTATTTGAGCGGGCTCATATGGTCCGCTGTTGTGGCTGCTTTTTATCGCCCGCCTTGGCCCTCAGTCGACATGGTGAAAGCACACTCCATTCGTGCGTTTTTTTATGCGGGAACGAGTTTTCTCTTTTTTTATGCGATCAGTGTGTTGCCCATGGTTGAAACCATGGTCTTCACCTATATCGCACCGATCTTCATGGCGATCTTGGGCCGCATTCTCTTGAAGGAAAAAGTGCCTGCATCGACAGCGCTCGCCATTCTTCTCTCCTTCGTCGGCATTCTCGTTATCGCTTTTGGCAAAGGCTTTTCGCTCGATCATTTGCAAGGCAGCGTGCTCGGAATCATCGCGGCACTCGGTTCAGCAGGAACTTATGCGCTCGCGAATGTTCTTCTCCGCGCCCGCGCGGGCGATGATACGATCGCCGGTGTCGTGGTTTTGCAAAACATCCTCGCCTCGACTCTCGTTTTGCCCTTTGCCTTTTTGATTGGCGACCCGATTGGTGCGCTGCGGTCCGAGTGGATGTTGGGTCTTGCCATGGGCGCGCTCGGCACCATCGGTCAATTCATGATGGCGACCGCGCTTCATCGCGCGCCAGCCGCCCGCATCGGTACGGTCGAATATACGAACATCATCTGGGCGACCCTCATCGGCATCTTTATCTTTCAGGAATGGCCGCATTGGACGGTCTATGCCGGCGCGGCGCTGATCATTGCCGGATCCTTCATGCTTCTGAAGGCCAAAAAGAGCTGAATTTTTAAGAATTTAGGCCCGATTTCCTGAAATCGAGCAAAATTTTGTCGCGCGCGCCTTGACTCACTCTTCCCCCCTCCCTATCTCCCCGTGCGGAGCCATTAGCACTCGCTGAAACTGAGTGCTAACAGGCATCAAAAAAGGGGTTCGCCCCAAAAACAGTGTCAACGGACCAAAATCTGAAGGAAACACTACATGAAATTCCGTCCGCTACATGACCGCGTGGTCGTCCGCCGCCTCGATTCAGAGGAAAAGACCAAGGGCGGCATCATTATCCCTGACTCAGCCAAGGAAAAGCCGCAGGAAGGTGAAATCGTCGCCGTCGGCAATGGCGCGCGCGACGAAACCGGCAAGCTCGTCCCTCTCGATGTGAAGAAGGGCGACAAGGTTCTGTTCGGCAAATGGTCGGGCACCGAAGTCAAGATCGACGGTCAAGAACTCCTCATCATGAAGGAGTCTGACATCATGGGCGTGATCGGCAAGTAAGCCGAACCGCGTTTGTTCACTGATCGCTCTCATTTAAGGAAGCTGTAACATGGCTGCTAAACAGGTATTTTTCTCATCCGACGCGCGCGACAGAATGTTGCGCGGCGTTGATATTCTCGCCAATGCCGTAAAGGTCACACTCGGCCCGAAGGGTCGTAACGTTGTGATCGACAAGTCTTTCGGCGCACCGCGCATCACGAAGGACGGCGTCACGGTTGCGAAAGACATCGAACTTGATGACAAGTTCGAAAATATGGGCGCACAGATGCTGCGCGAAGTCGCGTCAAAGACGAACGACATCGCCGGCGACGGCACCACAACGGCAACCGTTCTCGCACAAGCGATCGTTCGTGAAGGCGTGAAATATGTGACCGCCGGCATGAACCCGATGGATTTGAAGCGCGGCGTCGATATGGCGACCGAAGTAGCGATCAAGGACATTCAGGCCCGTGCGAAGAAAGTGAAGTCCTCGAGCGAAGTCGCTCAGGTCGGCACGATCTCGGCGAATGGTGATGCGCTCATCGGCAAGATGATTGCCAATGCGATGCAGAAGGTCGGCAATGAAGGCGTGATCACGGTTGAAGAAGCCAAGACCGCTGAAACCGAAGTGGATATCGTTGAAGGTATGCAGTTCGACCGCGGCTATCTCTCGCCTTACTTCATCACGAATGCGGACAAGATGACCGTCGAACTCGACGATCCCTACATCCTCATTCACGAGAAGAAGCTCTCCTCGCTGCAAGCCATGCTTCCGGTTCTCGAAGCTGTTGTGCAGACCGGCAAGCCACTCTTGATCATCGCTGAAGACGTTGAAGGCGAAGCCCTCGCGACTCTCGTTGTGAACAAGCTCCGTGGCGGCCTCAAGGTTGCAGCTGTTAAGGCTCCAGGCTTCGGCGATCGTCGTAAGGCCATGCTCGAAGACATCGCGATCCTCACCTCGGGTGAAATGATTGCGGAAGACCTTGGCATCAAGCTTGAGAGCGTCACGCTCAACATGCTCGGCCGTGCAAAGCGCGTCCGCATCGACAAGGAAAACACCACGATCATCGACGGCGCTGGCAAGAAGAAAGACATCGAAGGCCGCGTTGCTCAGATCAAGGCGCAGGTTGAAGAAACCACCTCCGATTATGATCGTGAGAAGCTCCAAGAGCGTCTTGCGAAGCTCGCAGGCGGCGTCGCGGTGATCCGCGTCGGCGGCGCGACAGAAGTCGAAGTTAAGGAAAAGAAGGATCGCGTTGATGACGCGCTGAACGCCACACGCGCTGCCGTTGAAGAAGGCATCGTCCCAGGCGGCGGTACAGCCCTTCTTCGTGCGAAGGCTGCGGTTCAGGCCTTGAAGAGCAAGAATGATGACGTGCAAGCGGGCATCAACATTGTTCTCAAAGCCCTCGAAGCCCCGATCCGTCAGATCGTTGAAAACGCTGGCGTTGAAGGCTCGATCGTCGTCAACAAGATCCTCGAAAACAAGTCGCAGACTTACGGCTTCAATGCCCAGTCTGAGCAATATGTCGATATGCTTGAAGCCGGTATCGTTGACCCTGCAAAGGTCGTGCGTACCGCGTTGCAGGACGCATCGTCGGTTGCGGGTCTCTTGATCACGACAGAAGCAATGATCGCCGAATTGCCAAAGGATAAGCCTGCGATGCCAATGGGCGGCCCAGGCGGCGGCATGGGCGGCGG
>RFZR01000195.1 GCA_009920595.1 Alphaproteobacteria bacterium
AGAAGCGGCTTCGGCACATCTGACAATAATAATTTTAACTTGGTAAGATGCTCGTACGCGAGTGTTAAAAGATCTGTTTTTGAAATTGGGAACAGCTCTTCGCGCAAGACTTCAATCAAACCGAGCACCATGCCCGCGTGACCTGCGGCATCACTCGTTGAAGGAACGCGACCCTCATTCAGAATAATCGAAGCGAAGTGAATCTTCGCAGCATGACACCGCCCACAATAGAGCTCAAGCCCCGCTTCATCTGGCGGCGACTCTGGATTGGAATAAAGAAGCTCAACACGCTTCTCGATCAAATCAATCAAAGGTTGAAGCGGCAAAGAATAGGATTTGCACGCGCTCGTCAGCGCTTCGCCCACAGGATGCGATAGCAATTCTGCCGAGCGCTCCCCCGTTAAACCATCAATCCACCACTGCATTCGGATTTCACCAAGCGCGGGTTCGGACACAAGCGTGGGAATGCGTTTGATCTCAAGGGCGAAAGCATAAAGCGAAAGAAGAGCATCGCGTTTGCCTGGAGGTGCAAAAAGAACGGACCAATAAGAAACCGGATCCTGCTCTTTAACAAAATCGGCGAGTGCACGATCCATGAGTTAAATCGCAATCAAAGCGGCGGCCACGCGTCGATGTTCCGCGACAAGAACATTATAAGTGCGCGCGGCGGCGACTGTGGACATCATGTCAAATTGAAATGAAAATTCACGAAAGCGCCAAAGAAGCGGTTCTGCCAAACGGATGATCTTCTCGCCCGTTCCGATCAGAACAAAATCAATCTCTTTCGCCTCAGCAAAAAGTGGATGGAATGAAGAAGACTTAAGATCATCAATTGTGGTGATGGGCCACGCATGAAACCCCGATGGCAAAATCAGAAGCGACCCGCGATGCGACATATCAGCAAAGCGAAACCCGCCTTCACCGACCGCATCAATTGGATAGCGTCCCGGAAGAAAACCCTGAACCGGCGCGCTCATCGTGCTGTCGATTGAGAAGCGTCAGCGCTTTCCGTTGACGCTTCCTGTGTATCACCGCTCACGCGGGCGCCGAGATAAATGAGCACAGGTGCCGCGATGAAGATCGATGAATAAGTCCCGATGACAACGCCGAAAATCATCGCCCAAGAGAAACTCTTGATCACCGAGCCGCCAAAAAGTACCAAGGCCAACAGCGCCAAAGAGGTCGTGACCGAGGTCATCACTGTTCTTGAGAGCGTTGAATTGATCGAAAGATCAAGAAGTTCCGCAATCGGCATTTTCTTATATTTGCGGAGTAATTCGCGAATACGGTCAAAGACAACAACCGTATCATTCAAGGAATAACCAACAATGGTCAGGATCGCTGCAATCGAAGTCATGTTAAATTCGATTTGCGTGATCGCGAAGAAGCCCATCGTCAGCACAAGGTCGTGCAGTGTGGCGATCACAGCGCCGACGGCAAATTGCCACTCAAAACGGAACCATAAATAGATCAAGACGGCGATGATCGAGAGCACAACGCCAAGAATACCCGATTGCACCAATTCGCCAGAGACGCGCGGACCGACCACTTCGACACGGCGGAATTCATAATCTTTGCCAAACGTTGCACGAACACGTTCAACAACGGCCTGTTGACCTTTCTCGCCGCCCGGCTGCAACCCAAAACGTAAAGACACTTCACCCTGATTGCCGAATTCCTGAACTTCGACATCACCCAAATCCAATTCAGCGGCAGCTGTGCGTACCGATGCGATATCGGCTTTGCCAGTAAGCGTCTTCATTTCAATCAGAGTGCCGCCGGTAAAATCGATGCCGAAATTTAAACCAATTGCGAAAAAAGCACCCACTGAAATCAGCGAGATCAAAGCGGAGAATGGAAAGCTCAGGCGCCGAAACGCCATAAAACCAAAAGAAGTATCATCCGGTATGATGCGAAGGAGTTTCATTCTGCCATCTCCCTCAGAACGGTAATTTCTGTGGACGCGCGCGCGTGTACCAAAGCGCGATCATCATGCGTGTCATCGTCACGGCGGTCACAACGGTCGTCACAATGCCAAACACCATCGTCACGGCAAAGCCGCGCACAGGTCCGGATCCCAAGAAGAACAAAATCGCGGCGGCGATAAACATTGTGACATTCGAGTCGACGATTGTGGCGAAAGCGCGCGTAAAGCCGGCATCAAGCGAGGCAATCATACTACGCCCTTGTCGGGCCTCTTCTCGAATGCGCTCATAGATCAACACATTCGAGTCAACCGCCGTGCCGATTGTCAGAACAATCCCTGCAATACCCGGCAATGTCAGCGTCGTGCCAATCAAAGACATCATCGCGAAAATTAATACAACATGGATGATCAGTGCGATATTCGCAAACAATCCAAAGAGGCCGTAAGTCACAAACATAAAGCCGACAACAAGAAACGCTGCAACATAGGCTGCGATCTTTCCGGCATTGATCGAATCTTGACCCAAACCGGGACCAACCGTGCGCTCTTCAACAATCGTCAAAGGCGCCGGCAAGGCGCCAGCGCGTAGGAGAATGGCGAGATTATTTGCGGCTTCGACGGTAAAGCGACCAGAGATCTGCCCCTGCCCGCCCGTGATGGCCGTTTGAATGCGCGGCGCTGAGATCACTTTCTTATCGAGCACGATCGCCAAAGCACGACCTACAGATTCAGATGTGGCCGTTCCAAAACGTTGCGCACCGCGAATGTTGAATTTGAAATTGACGATCGGTTCGCTGGTGCGTTGATCAAATCCCGGTTGCGCGTCAATCAAATCTTCACCCTGTACAATCACGCGCTTTTCAATCGGAAGCGGTGGCTGGTTCGCTTCGGTTTGCGGCAACATTTCGACATCGGGCGAAGATGAATTGCCTTCCGCCACCATACGGAATTCAAGTTGCGCAGTCGTTCCGAGAATATCTTTCAAACGTTTTGGATCTTGTAGACCCGGAACCTGGACGAGAATGCGATCCACACCCTGGCGTTGGATGTTCGGCTCTGTCGTGCCAAGAGCGTCAATACGACGACGCAACACTTCAATTGCCTGATCAATCGCTTTACGGATCTTCTCGGTCACGCCCGCATCGGTGATTGACAGGGTAACCAAACCATCTTGATCTTCAACCAAAGTCATTGCTGGCTGACCACCGCCACCCATGATCGACGAAGTGGGGGTTACCAATTCACGAAACTTCGGCACAACGCGTTTGCGTTCAGCCTCATCTGTAATTCGTACTGAAACGCCACGCGGCAAAACCGCAAGACCGCCCGCAAGCGCAATTTTTTCATCCCGCAAAATGCGCCGCATATCGTCGCGCAAAGTGGCAACCTGCGTTTTTAAAACGGCAGCACTATCCACTTCAAGCAGCACATGCGATCCGCCTTGCAGATCAAGCCCGAGCACAATCGCTTGATGCGGCATCAACCACGAAGGCAGAAAGCCCGGTGTTGACTCACGGAGCGCCGTTCTTGTTTCGGGCGACATCAAACTCGGTGCCGAATAAACAAAGCCTGCGACAGCGAGAAAGAGAACAGCAGCGATTTTAGCGCGGGAATAACGAAGCATGATGAATGAGTGCCAGACCGATCAGGATTTCACGGGTTCGCCTTTGGAACGAACATCGGCTATCGAACCACGGGTCACGCGTACACGAACATTGTCGGCGATTTCCAATTCCACTTCATTGTCATCGGTCACTTTTGCAACTTTGCCGATGAGACCCCCGCTCATGACAACTTGATCACCCCGGCGAACATTCTTGATCATTTCCTGATGCTCTTTCTGCCGCTTCTGCTGAGGGCGGATCATCAGAAAATACATAATCACAAAAATCAGGATGAAGGGGACAACCTGCATCAACATTTCAGATCCACCCATGGCGGACGCGGTCTGGGC
>RFZR01000196.1 GCA_009920595.1 Alphaproteobacteria bacterium
CGTGGAGGGTCACTTCCACATTGTTCCGTGTGGCGTTCGAATAGGGGCACACAATATGGGCCTCATCCACGAGCTTTTTTGCCGTCGCATGGTCGAGTCCGGGCAGCGAAATATGGAGATCGACCTTAATCGCGAAACCAGTCGGGATCCCGCCAATGCCGACATCTGCCGAAACCTTGGCGTCATCAGAGATTTTGACGCCCGCTTTACCGGCAACAAACTTCACAGCGCCCAGAAAACAAGCCGAATAGCCGGCTGCAAAGAGCTGCTCGGGATTGGTCGCGGCACCACCGCCGCCGCCCATTTCCTTCGGCACGCTGAGCTTAAGATCGATGACATTATCGGAGGACACCGCGCGGCCATCGCGGCCGCCGGTTGCGGAGGCGTGCGCCGTATAAACGACATTGGGCTTATCCATGGGGGAAATTCTCCATAAAACGAATGACAATGTGAAAAAGCATGTTTGAAAATTATTTTCAAGAATTATTGCGGGATTATCCCTGCTTCAAAAGCCCGCAAGGATTGTTGCGGCAGCGCGGAATTCGATCTCGCGATGTTTGCGCCGTTCGAGCGCTTCAGCGTCCCGACCCCAAATTTCCATCTGCACATCTTCATCGACATGGGCTGCGTTCCAGATCGCCGTCGGCCCGAATGCACCCTCAGCAAGTGAAAGAGCCAGAAGCACGGAGCCCGTCATCGTTGTGACAACATGCAAAGCAGATAGACGCACAGGATGCGTGATCGCGTGAAGATGCGTTTTTACCGAAGATAATGTCTCTTCTGGTTGCGCGACATGCACAACGCCGCCTGCAAGCGTGAAGCGCCAGCCATGCGTGTCTTTCGCCCATGCAAGCACCGGGTCCCAATGGAGCGATTGGCGCTCAATAAGGCGCTGCGGGTCTTCTGCGCGATAACATACGAGATCAGATCCTGCATAGCGCGCGCAATCCTCAGCGACTTCGCTTTGTCTTTTCGCCACAGCATCAAGCGCAGAATTGACAATGCGCGTAATCGGCATTGTGGCGGGATCAATATAGTCTCCAACCTCGCGCCATTCCTCAGCCGCAATTTCTGCAAGCGCGCGTGTGGGTAAAATCAGTGGCGCTCGTGCCGGTGTGCGTGTGGGGCGGCCATCGAGATGGATCGCGAAACCATTCTCTTCAGCAACACATGTCACATCTTTCCAGAATCTTTTCGGCAATGATTTTTTCAAATCGCGCCGTGCCATTGCGATGGGATCGATGACGGGCTTAAACTCGGATTCGGACGACATGGAACGCGTTACTCTTTATTCTTCCGGCGCATCGACAATCGGATCATAACGCTTGGCATCAAGACCCAAAAGATTGAAGCTTTGCAGCATATGGGGTGGCAAAGGCGCGGTCACATCAACAGGCTTGCCCGTGCGGGGATGAGGAATCACAATGCGCCGTGCCATCAAATGCAACCGATTTTGAATGCCGCCCGGCACTTCCCAATTTTCAATATCGAAATATTTCGGGTCACCCAAAATCGGATGACCCATATGCGCTGCATGCGCGCGCAATTGATGTGTACGTCCTGTGACCGGCTTCATTGAAAGCCAAGCAAGTTTCTGTGCAACCGTTTCAACAACAGCGTAATAAGTCACCGCATGACTTGCACCATCATCACCATGTTTTGCGACTTGCATTTTTTGATCGCCCTCATCATCTTCGCCTTTGGCAAGATAAGTCGAGATGCGGCCTTGTTTGACGCGCGGCACACCCGCGACAAGCGACCAATAGATTTTACGCGTGTCACGCGAGCGAAAACTTTTCGCAAGTGCTGATGCCGCAAATCGCGTCTTCGCGACGACAAGACATCCGGATGTGTCTTTATCAAGACGATGAACAAGGCGCGGCTTTTGCCCTTGCGCGTCACGCAAGGCTTCAAGCATGCCATCAAGATGGCGCACTGTGCCGGAGCCACCCTGAACAGCCAAGCCGAAAGGCTTGTTGAGCACCATCATATCATCATCTTCAAAAAGGATCATCGCACGAATGGCTGCTGCATCAGCTGCTTCCGCTTTTTCCGAACGCTTCGGGGCTTCACCCTCTACCGTCTCAATTTTCAACGGCGGAATGCGCACGGCTTGACCGACTTCCAACCGATCCTTTGTTTCAACGCGCTTGCCATTCACGCGCAATTCGCCTTTGCGCGTGATGCGCTGAATATGACTGAAAGACAGACCTGGAAAACGATGTTCAAGAAAACGATCAACCCGCATCCCATCTTCATCTCGAGTCACCGTCACGGTAATCACCGATACAGGCAGAGATGCGGCCTTACGCACAGGCTTTGAGTGAGGCGGTGCCTGCACGCGGCCTTCGGCAATCGCGCGGGCTTTTTCTTTGGCTTGCTTGTCGCGTCTCACGAAAACACCCTCACAGCCCAGAGACCCAAGGCCAATCCTAAAATCGACAACACGACCGAGCCCACGACATAAAACAAAGCCATCATCATCTCGCCACGCTCATAAAGAAGCATCGCATCAAGCGAAAAGGCCGAGAATGTTGTGTAGCCGCCAAGAATGCCCGTCGTCACAAATAACCGCGCGCTTTGTGACCACTCCTCACCCGCTTTGAAGGTGAAATAACCCGCAGCGAGTCCCATAATCACAGAGCCGGAAATATTGATCGCCATAATGCCGAGCGGAAATTCGATATCGACAAGCCGCCCCATCGCCTGATTGACGAGATAGCGCAACGCAGCACCAAGGCCGCCACCTATGAATACAATGAGAAGAGGGTTCATAATCATAGGGCGCCTTCTAACAGAAAAAACCTAAAGGAGCGATTACAATATTGCCGTGCTCGGTTCATCAGCCCGTGGCGTTCGACATAATCACGTGGACCGTTAATCGCCCCGCTCTTTCCTGAGCTTCGCCCAATAATCGAGCCGCTTTTTGATTTCGCGCTCAAAACCGCGCTCTACCGGTTCGTAGAATATTTTACGACCAAGTTTATCCGGAAAATAATTCTGGCCAGAGAAGGCATCGGGTTCATCATGATCATAACGATAGCCTTCGCCATAGCCTTCCGACGCCATCAATTTTGTCGGCGCGTTCAAAATGGTTTTGGGCGGCATCAAAGAGCCCGCGTCTTTTGCGGTGCGCAGCGCGCTCTTGTAAGCCACATAAAGCGCATTCGATTTCGGTGCGGTGGCGAGATAGACGACCGCTTGCGCGAGCGCGAGTTCCCCTTCGGGCGAACCTAAAAAATCAAACGCGTCTTTGGCGGCATTCGCAATCACCAAAGCTTGCGGGTCGGCAAGACCAATATCTTCCACCGCCATGCGCACAAGACGACGCGCGAGAAACAAAGGGGTTTCTCCTGCATCAAGCATACGCGCAAAATAATAAAGCGCGGCATCAGGATCTGATCCGCGCACGCTTTTATGCAGCGCACTGATCAGATTATAGTGACCATCTTCACTCTTGTCGTAAATCGGTGCGCGACGCTGCACGATTTCAGCAAGCGTTGCTGCGCCAAAAATTTCATTGGGCTTTGCCGAGCGCCAAATTTCCTCAGCCAATGTAAGCGAAGCGCGACCATCACCATCAGCCATCGCAAGCAGAGCGGCACGCGCATCCTCATCAAGCGGTAAAGGCTTGCCTTCAATTTCTTCCGCGCGGCGAAGCAAGCGATCAATCGCAGCTTCATCCAAGGATTTGAAAGTGAGAACACGCGCACGCGACAAAAGCGCGGCGTTCAATTCAAATGAAGGGTTCTCAGTTGTGGCCCCAATCAAAGTGATCGTGCCGTCTTCCATCACCGGCAAAAACGCATCTTGCTGCGCGCGATTGAAGCGATGAATCTCGTCAACAAAAAGAAGCGTACCCTGCCCCGC
>RFZR01000197.1 GCA_009920595.1 Alphaproteobacteria bacterium
TTCTTGGCTTGATATTGTGGCTTTAAGCACCGCACTTCCCGTGTCTTTCGTTGCGCGTGCTGACGTCGCGTCTTGGCCCATTTTCGGCCTCTTCGCGAAACTGCAACAAACCGTCTTTGTGGATCGGACGCGGAAAATGGCCACTAAATTGGCGGTCAATCGGGTCGCGAAACGGTTTCGGAGCGGCGAGGCGATCCTGCTTTTTGCCGAGGGCACAACCAGTGACGGGCAGCGCGTGCTTGATTTCCGCCCTGCACTTTTGGGAGCGATCTCAAATAATGAGGCCCATGAACCGGTGATGGTTCAGCCGATCGCAATCCATTATCAGAGCCGGGCGGGAATGCGGCTTCGTCGCTTCGATACGCCGGACATCGCCTGGTATGGCGATATGGACCTTATTCCCCATTTCGCTGGGATCTTGAGGGGGCCGCCGATTATCATCGATATATGGTTTGGAGAGCCGTTTCGGCCCGACGAAGTAAAGGATCGAAAGAGCCTTGCGCGTTCCGCTCGCCGACAAATCCGCTTGGCGCGTGCACTCCTCGCGCGTGGTCGTGAAGCGCCGATGGCTTGGCCAATCACGTGAAATTTGTTTCTTTTGATGATCAATACGGATTATAGAGACAGTGCTCGATCATGAGCAGTGATCCCAATGACAGAATGAGAAAGCGAGATCTCGTCCGACCAATGACAACCTCTACCGCAGCAAAACGTGTTTTTGTTAAATCTTATGGTTGTCAAATGAATGTCTATGATGCTGAGCGCATGACAGATGTTCTTGATCGCGAAGGCTATAAAGCCACCGATACTTTTGAGACCGCTGATCTTATTATTTTAAACACCTGCCATATTCGCGAGAAAGCGGCTGATAAAGTCTATTCCGAGCTTGGTCGCCTTCGCGAATTGAAAAAGACGCGTCTTGAGGCGGGATCTGATTTGAAGATTGTTGTCGCCGGATGTGTGGCACAAGCCGAAGGCCAAGATATTTTAAGACGCGCGCCAGCGGTTGATCTGGTGGTTGGTCCTCAATCCTATCAAAATCTGCCCGAGCTTCTGGCAAAGACAACAAAAAAGAGAACAGTCGATACGGAATTTCCTGTCGATGATAAATTTAAATCTTTGCCATCTCCTTCGCATGATCGTGCGAAAGCACGTGGCGTTTCAGCTTTCGTGACGATTCAAGAAGGATGCGACAAATTCTGCACTTTCTGCGTTGTTCCTTACACGCGCGGCAGTGAATATTCACGCCCAGTTGTGGAAGTGATTGATGAAGTGAAACGTCTTGCTGATGTGGGTGTCCGCGAAGTTACATTGCTTGGTCAAAATGTGAATGCCTATCACGGCCTTGATGATAAAGGTCGTTCAACATCACTTGGACAATTACTCTCTCATGTGAGTGAAATATCGGGAATCGAGCGCATTCGATACACAACGAGCCATCCGCTAGAGATGGATGAAAATCTTGCCAATGCCCATCGCGATATCCCTGAAGTTATGCCTTATCTCCATCTACCCGTACAGTCAGGCTCTGACAAAATTCTTGAGGCTATGAATCGTCGGCATAAAATTCATGACTATATTGATGCTATTACGATGATGCGTAACAAACGACCTGATATCGCTTTTTCATCGGATTTTATCGTAGGATTTCCCGGTGAGACAGAGGAAGATTTCGCGGCGACAATCTCCCTCGTCGAACAAGTGGGTTTTGCAAGCGCCTATACATTTAAATACAGCATCAGACCCGGAACGCCGGCATCTGAAATGGATAATCAAATTCCTGAAGAGATCAAAGATAGGCGGCTTCACGCCTTACAAGCCTTGATTGCAAAACAACAACGCGCCTATCAGGATCGTATGGTTGGCCAGACGCTTGATGTATTAGTTGAGCGAAAGGGTAAACATCCCGGGCAGATGGCAGGCAAATCGCCGCATCTCTTGGCAGTGGCGTTCGAGGCGCCCGCCGCTTACATTGGTCATATTGTAAAAGTTCGAATCACAGACAGCGTAACGAATAGTCTTGTGGGCACGCTCGTGAATTAATGTTGTGACTAAAAGATGATTGAAACAGGCTTGACCCATCAAAAAGGAGCTTCCCGTGAGAAGCAATGAAGGCGCAGCGCGTTTTCTCGAAATGTCCCGCAAACAGGGTTTGCTTGAAACGGCCGATGTGAGACTTTCTTTCGCTGATAATCGGATCGCCGGTTTGGTCTTTGGTCACTTCGATCAAAATCTCACGCATCTTGAACAACGTTTGGGCGTGCAGGCCGTCGCCAATGGCAATCAAGTGATTTTAAAGGGCTTACCGGAAAAAGCGGAACAAGCGCGCTTCGTGCTTGAAAAAATGAATGAACGCGTTCGCGCAGGATTAACCATCCAAAAAGGCGATATTGACGGCGCGATCGAGGAAGCCGCCGCGCAGGGCTCGTTGTTTCCGGGCGCGCAAACACCTGTCCCGGAAAAACTTTCATTTGATGAGATTGTAACCCGTCGTAAACGTGTGAAAGCGCGCAATGCCGCCCAGCACGTTTATTTGAAAGCTCTGAAAGAAAATGAACTCGTTTTTGCCGAAGGTCCCGCCGGAACAGGTAAGACATGGTTGGCGGTTGGCTATGCTGTACAACTGATCGAACAGGGATTGGTTGAGCGTCTTATTTTGTCGCGTCCAGCGGTTGAGGCGGGCGAGAGACTTGGCTTCCTGCCTGGTGATATGCGCGAGAAGGTCGATCCGTATCTTCGTCCGATCTATGATGCGCTTTATGACTTCATGGAATCGCGCCATGTCGAGCGCGGACTTCAGACCGGCATGATTGAAATTGCACCGCTCGCCTTCATGCGTGGCCGGACTTTAACAAACGCCATCGTACTTCTTGACGAAGCGCAGAACACAACATCGATGCAGATGAAGATGGTTTTGACTCGGTTGGGTGAAGGCTCGCGAATGATTGTAACGGGCGATCCTTCACAGATCGATTTACCTGCGGGTCAAAAGTCAGGCCTCGTTGAAGCCAGCCGAATTTTAAAAGGCGTTGAAGGCATCGCGCGTGTAAAATTCGCGGACACTGATGTAGTACGGCACGATCTTGTTCGCCGAATTGTGTCGGCCTATGACCGCGACGCGAGCCAAGGACAATAAGTTCATTTCAATGAACACGCTTTATCCCGATATTGAACAGGAGAGCCCGCTTTGGGATGCATTTCCTGACGCTGAAGCGATTGCTGAACGCGCGTTGCAGATTGCGGGCAATAAACTCAGCGATCAGTTTCGTGATGGTGCAGAGCTTTCGATTCTTCTTTCAGACGATGAGCATATCCGCTCAGTCAATCAGGAATGGCGTGGCCTTGATAAGCCAACTAATGTTTTGTCATTTCCCGCGGTTGAACCCCACAAGATCGCAACCACGCCTTTTCTTGGTGATATCATCATCGCTTACGAAACTGTTAAGCGTGAGGCTCTGAGTGAGCATAAGGATTTTGCCGATCATTTTACCCATCTCGTCATTCACGGGTTTCTCCATCTCTTAGGCTATGACCACATAGAGGATGCTGACGCAGAAAAAATGGAATCTCTTGAAATAGAACTTCTCGCAGAACTGAACATTCCCAATCCCTATCAAGATGGGTCAACAACCGCACAAGATAGGGCCCAATCATGAGTGAGAAATTCAATATGTCTTCGGGATCCCATGACTCGAGTGGTTCAAAGCCCGATGTTGCAAAGCCAGGCATAGTCTCCCGTTTTCTCGATGCGATCGGTTTACGTTCAGCCCCTTCGATTCGTGAAGATATCGAAGATGCGCTTGCCGAATCAGATGTTGCCGCCGAGCTTTCGCCGCGCGA
>RFZR01000198.1 GCA_009920595.1 Alphaproteobacteria bacterium
TTTGCTTTCTCCCATGTCGCGCGCGCAAAATTTTCATCAATTGCCGGAGCTTTTTTCCGACTGGTTCCGGAGACGCGGCTGGGCTCCACATCCGCATCAGCTCGAATTATTAAGCAATGCACAGAAGGGTGAAGCGACTCTTCTGATTGCGCCAACCGGTGCCGGTAAAACTTTAGCAGGATTCCTGCCGAGCCTTGTTGATCTCGTAGATCTTCGGAGAGGGCTTTTTCGCCATTCGATTCACACGCTCTATATCTCGCCCTTGAAAGCGCTTGCAGTAGATATCGAACGCAATCTCGAATTTCCCATTAAAGATATCGGCTTGGATATTCACGTGGAAACGAGAACCGGTGATACGCCTCAATCAAAACGTATCAGGCAGGTCCAGCGGCCTCCAGACATTCTTCTCACCACACCGGAACAAGTATCGCTTCTCCTCGCGCATCGAGAAGCGAATAGATTATTTGGTGATCTAAAATTTATCATCATCGACGAATTGCATGCCATCGCGCCCACTAAAAGAGGTGAGCTGCTCTCTTTGGCGCTGGCAAGGCTACGTGCCCTCGCACCAAATATTGTAACCATCGGCCTTTCGGCGACCGTGCGCAACAAAGACGAGCTTTGTGCCTATCTCGTATCACAAGAAAAAAATCATTCGTCGTCAAAACTCGTCGAGGTTGAGGAGCGGGTAAAGCCGGATATTCGAATATTGAGCTCCCAAACGCGCCTGCCTCTCGCGGGCCATACTGCGCTTTCTTCGATGATAGAAATTTATGATGCAATCCGCGCGCATAAAATGTCACTTGTTTTTGTAAACACGCGCATGCAGGCAGAATTTGTCTTCCAAGCACTTTGGAAGATCAACGATCAAGGATTACCCATCGCGCTGCATCATGGCTCGCTTGATAAGGAACAAAGACGAAAGATTGAAGCGGCCATGGCCAATGGAAAACTAAGAGCCATTGTTTGTACCGCTACGCTCGATCTCGGAATTGATTGGGGCGATGTTGATCTCGTCATAAATGTTGGAGCGCCAAAAGGATCAAGCCGATTGATGCAACGGATTGGTCGTTCAAATCATCGCTTTGATGAACCATCAGTTGCGATCCTCGTTCCCGCCAATCGGTTTGAATCGCTTGAATGTCAAGCGGCTCTTGGCGCTGTTTCCGATAAAGAACAAGACACATCGGCGCTTAGAACGCTTTCGCTTGATGTTCTGTCCCAACATATTTTGGGCATGGCCTGCGCCGGCGGCTTTGAGGCAGACCAGCTCTATAAGGAAGTTGTGAGCGCTTATCCTTATCGCCATTTAAACCGAAACACTTTTGATCGCGTTCTCGATTTCGTTGCGACGGGGGGATATGCGTTACGCGCCTATGACAATTTCGCACGTTTGAAAAAAGGAGCGGACGACATTTGGCGTGTGAGCCATGCTCAAGCCGCTCTTCGTTATCGCATGAATATTGGTACGATCATTGAAAGCACAATGATTACGGTGAAATTTGGATATCGGAGCGGTACAGGTCAAATTCGTGCCAGTGGTCGTAAACTTGGACAAATTGAGGATTATTTTGCTGAGAATTTGGTTCCTGGCGACACTTTTCTTTTTGGCGGTGAAGTTGTCAAATTTGAATCATTGCAAAAGAACGAGGTCATTGTCTCCCGCGCGTCACAATCAACAACGCCAAAAATTCCTGTTTATTCTGGCGGTCGATTTCCCTTATCAACTTATCTTGCGGAACGTGTACGTGAAATCATAGCACAGCCAAAATCATGGATCACTTTACCTGTGGAAGTTTCCGAGTGGTTATCATGGCAAAGGGATAAATCGATTCTGCCGAAGAAAGATCAATTTCTTGTTGAATGTTTTCCCGAACGTGGGAAATTCTACATGGTCCTCTATCCTTTTGAGGGGCGCCTTGCGCATCAAACATTAGGTGTATTGCTAACAAAGCGTCTTGAGCGGTCAAATCTTAAACCACTTGGTTTTGTTTGTAATGATTATGGTCTCGCCATTTGGACAGTTGAAGATATAGGTGCCGCGATTGAACAGGATCCACATTTATTAGATGAGCTTTTGGCGGAGGATATGCTCGGTGATGATCTTGAAGCCTGGCTTGAAGAAAGCTCCATCATGCGCCGAGCTTTTCGCAATTGTGCCATTATTTCAGGGCTCATCGAAAAGCAGTTGCCTGGTGAAAGACGAAAGACACGCAGCCTCACAATTTCATCCGATTTAATTTATGATGTCTTGCGACGTTATCAACCCGATCATATTCTCCTCGAAGCGGCTCGAGCAGATGCAGCTCATGAAATGCTCGATCTCACCCGGTTAAACGAGACTTTGAAAAGATTATCGGGAAAGATCATTTTCAAAAATCTTGAAAAATTATCGCCGCTGTCGATCGCAATGATTTTGGAAATTGGCCGAGAGGCCGTTTATGGTGAAGGTGTTGAGGCACTTCTGGCTGAAGCCGAAGCCGATTATCTTGCCGAGGCTTTATCTTGATACAGTTAAATACCCATCAAGAAGTGTTGTTTCATCTTGGATCTCTCGTCTTGCAGATGGATCACAGTGGTGCGCTTTATCTGCCGGAACATAAGACTTTAATTGTTGCCGATCTTCATTTTGAAAAGGCGACGACCCTTAACGAAAAGAGAGGATCCTCTTTTCCACCCTATGATACGCGCGATACTTTGAATCGCTTACATAATGTGATTAGACGTCGTCAACCAGATCGAATGATCTGTCTTGGCGATACTTGGCACGATTCTGATGGTCCATCACGGATGCAAGCAGAAGATCGTGAAGCGTTTCGAAATTTGATCACAAATTGCAAGACACACTTTATTATCGGAAATCATGACGGCGATCTTTCAGAAGTCGATGGTGTCTCATTTTATTCGCAAATAGATATTGAGGGCATCATGCTTCGTCATGAGCCCGTTGAAGATGAGGCTCTCTTTCAAATATGCGGGCATTTGCACCCGGTCGCGAAAGTAAAGCAAAAAGGACGTTTGATCAGGCGCCGATGTTTCTATCTTTCAAAAAGACAATGCGTCCTTCCGGCTATGGGCTCTTTGACTGGAGGGTTAAATTGTCTCGATTCTGCCTATGAGCGTTTTATGTCACACGAGGATCGACACGTGGTTATTTTAGGACGCGACCGCCTCTATCAACTTAGTATGAGAAGTCTCATCGCAGATTAATGATTTGATGTTTTTCGACCGAAGATAAATGAAGCGCCAAAGCCTGCGAAGACTGCGAGGAGCGCTGTCGCCGTTCCATAAAGAAATGTATTGTGTTGAGCCACCAGCGCGATCCATCCCTCCCAAGGCGGAAGCGCCGAAAGTGATAGTTTGTTCTCAGTGAGATTCAGCTTTTCATAAAAGAGGGCGTGGATGAGTGAGTATAAAAATCTCAAAGCAACGCCCATAATCAGCAAAGACAGAGCCAGTCGGAAGCGGGCGCCCTTGACATAAAGGCCGATGATCGTACCGATATGCGCTCCAAACACACCACCAATAATAAGTGGAACGGCAAGAACAAGATCAATCGCGTGATTATATATTGCATGAAGAATCGTCGCGATGATCATCGTGAAAAATATTTGAACTTGCGATGCGGCCACGGCGGCACGGGTCGGTAATTGAAAAAAATAAATCAAAGCTGGGACAAACATGAAGCCGCCGCCCACACCCAAGACCGATCCTATCAAACCAATACAGATGGAGAGGGCAAGAAGGGGCGGTAGGCAAACTGCAACATCAAATTTATGGAAATAGTGCTGCGAGCCGAGACGAGATAACC
>RFZR01000199.1 GCA_009920595.1 Alphaproteobacteria bacterium
TTTGATCACCATGCGCTCGGGCGTTATCGATTTCAAAACCAATCGTGTCACCTCGAAAGAGCCCGTGACCGTAACGATGAAGGGCGGCACGATTGACGCAGACAGCATGAATGTTTTTGATAATGGCGATCGCGTGCAATTTGGGGGCCGCGTCCGCTCGGTCTTCCGCAGAGCTGGCGCGCCCGAAGGAAATGGGAACTAGCGCCATGATCAAGCGAATGATCGCCGTGATGACGGTTGGGCTCGGCCTGACAGCCGCGCTCGCGCTTCCCGCCCTTGCGCAAGAAACGAAAAGCAAGCCAAGCGGCCTCTCGAAAAACTCCAAAGAGCCGATCAATATCGAAGCGGATGGTCTCGAAGTCTTCGATAAGGAGGGCAAAGCGGTCTATACGGGCAATGTCATCGTCACGCAGGGCGAGACGGTGATGAAGGCCAAGAAAATGCTGATTTTCTATGTCCGCAGCGAAGAAAGCCAAGCCGCCCCGGCAGACGGCGATGCAGGCGCCGCCATCAAGCGGGTTGAAGCCGAAGGCGACGTAATCATCCTGGAGAAGGACCAAATCGCCACCGGCGAGAAGGGCATCTATGAGGCCACGACCGACATTATGACGATGACGGGTAATGTCGCGCTGAGCAAAGGCCAGAACGTCACCAAGGGTCAGAAGCTCGTCTATAATCTCGGCACAGGCGTCGCCACGGTCGATGCCGGTGGCACAGGCCGCGTATCGAGCAGCTTCGTGTCGGGCGGTGGGAGCGACCAGAAAAAGCCGGCCGCGGCGGGGAAAACCCCCAAACCATGAACATCAACGGCGTAGAGAAGGCTTCCGACCCGACCGGCTGGCTTACCGCTACGGGCCTGCAAAAAGCCTATCGGGGACGGCGCGTCGTGCGCGATGCGTCTCTCGCTGTGCAAAGCGGCGAGGCCGTCGGGCTTCTCGGACCGAATGGCGCCGGCAAGACCACAATCTTCTACATGATCACCGGCCTTGTGCCTGCCGATGGCGGTCGCATCACGCTTGACGGGCATGACATCACCCCCTTCCCCATGTATCGCCGTGCGCGGCTTGGCATCGGCTATCTGCCACAGGAAGCCTCGATTTTTCGCGGCCTTTCGGTTGAAGACAATATCCGCGCGGTGCTCGAACTCGTGGCGGCGAGCGTCGGCGTTGTGAAATCGCCCGCGCGCTTGCTTCACGCCCTTCTTTCATGCTGCTCGACGAGCCTTTTGCGGGCATCGATCCGATTGCTGTTGGTGATATCCGCGCCCTTGTGCGCCAGCTGACCGCGCGCAAAATCGGCGTTCTGATCACCGACCACAATGTCCGTGAAACACTGGGTCTCATTGACCGCGCTTATATCATCCATTCGGGCCAAGTTCTGATGGAAGGTACCCCCGACGCAATCATCGCCAATGACGATGTCAGGCGCGTCTATCTCGGCGAAGAATTCCGCCTCTAAAGGGCGACGGTGCACACGCAAGACGTGTTTTGACCAACCGGGATTTTCCGTATTTAATGAGATGTTAAGCAAAATCTGTGCCGATAGGCGGCCAGAAGTATTGCGTTCGGAGCTGCGTTTCGTCTCGTGTCAGTAAAGTTCTCGCAAAGGCTGGAACTACGCCAAAGCCAATCTTTGGTAATGACGCCGCAATTATTGCAGGCGATCAAACTTTTGCAGCTCTCCAATCTCGAATTGGCCGATTATATCGAAGCGGAGCTTGA
Source organism: Alphaproteobacteria bacterium (assembly GCA_009920595.1). Taxonomy (GTDB): domain Bacteria; phylum Pseudomonadota; class Alphaproteobacteria; order Rhizobiales; family Beijerinckiaceae; genus CAIUPE01. The sequence continues at coordinate 1,722 of RFZR01000199.1, forward strand.
GAAAAATCCGCTGCTCGAACGCGCACAAGAAGACCCGGGCCCCGTTGCAGCATCAGAAGCGCCCGCACCTGATTCAGCGCTCGGTACAGATGCCGATTGGGAAAATCGCAGCGTTGCCCCTGAACGCGGTGAGATTGACCCGCGTCATGAAGTGCAACTCGAAAATGATTTTCCTGATGATGCACCACCACCAACACCGGCCGCCAAAAATGATGCCGAACCGATGGGGCTTTCCGCCACAAGCTGGACGGGTGTGGGTGGACAAGGCGCTGATGGCGAAGATTCAAATCTCGAAGCCTATGTCGCCGCTGAAATCTCGCTGCATGATCATTTGACCGAACAATTGCATGTCGCCACCATTGATCCGATTGAACGGATGATCGGCGCGACGCTGATCGATCTTGTTGATGAAGGTGGCTATATCCGCGAAGCGCTCGCCGACACCGCCGAACGTTTGGGCGTGCCGATTGAACGCGTTGAAGGGGTTTTAAAACTCATTCAGAGTTTTGACCCGACCGGTGTTGGGGCGCGCGATTTACCCGATTGTTTGCGTCTGCAGCTCATCGAAAAAAATCGTTATGATCCTGCGATTGCGGCGTTGCTTGATAATCTTGATTTGTTGGCGCGACGCGATTTTGCCTCTCTACGAAAAATCTGCGGCGTCGATGATGAAGATCTTCTCGACATGGTCGCTGACATCAAAAAGCTCGATCCGAAGCCGGGCTTGAAATTTGGTGGTGGCGCGGTTCAGCCTGTCATTCCTGATGTTTATGTACGCCGAACAAGTGACGGCAGTTTCATGGTTGAATTGAATTCGGATGCGCTCCCGCGCATTCTGGTCAATCAAACTTATGCCGCAAAGATTTCCTCGAAAGTTAAAAATGACGAGGAGAAATCCTATGTCAGCGAAGCGTTACAAACCGCGAATTGGTTGACAAAAAGCCTTGAGCAGCGCGCCAAAACCATTCTGAAAGTGGCCAGTGAAATTGTTCGTCACCAAGAAATGTTTTTCTCGCATGGTGTTGAATTTCTGCGCCCCTTGAATTTGAAGTCGGTGGCTGACGCGATTCAAATGCATGAATCAACCGTGTCACGCGTCACATCGAATAAATATATCGCGGCCGAACGCGGCCTTTTTGAAATGAAATATTTCTTCACCGCGTCGATCGCTTCGGCGGAAGGCGGTGAATCACACTCGGCAGAAGCGGTGCGGTTCCGCATCAAGCAAATGATTGATCAAGAGACGCCTGATAATATTTTGTCTGATGACACAATCGTGGCCAAGCTCAAGGAGGGTGGTGTCGACATTGCCCGCCGCACTGTGGCCAAATATCGCGACAGCCTAAGAATCCCCTCCTCCGTTGAAAGACGGCGCGAGAAGCAGGCGCTTTCTGCAAAAGCCAGCTGAGTCTCTCTCGCTGCATCGCACACCCTCACCATTGACATGTGGTCAAAGCCCCTTAACTCTTCATGAGGGGAAGATGGGCCCCATGATCATACGAGAATAAGCGGAGGGTTTTTCATGCCACTACGCGTATCCGGTAAGAATCTCGACATTGGCGAAGCGTTACGTCAACAAATCACCCAGAGATTGCAGGATTCAGTTTCAAAATTTTATTCGGGCCTTGTGACCGGTCATGCGACCGTGAAACGCGAAGGCTCCGGTTTTGAAACCGATTGTGTGTTACATCTCTCATCAGGCGTAACGTTACATGCGCTGGGCTTTGCGCAAGAGCCCTATCAAAGCGCCGATCGCGCGGCAGAAAAAGTGGAAAACCGACTGCGCCGCTACAAGCAGCGCCTCAAAGATCATGGCCCCGGTGGCGCGGTGCGCGAGGTCGAAGCGCCCTCTTATGTCATCCAATCCCCGGAAGAAGATGAAGCGCCTGAGGATCATGACGCCTATAATCCGGTTGTGATTGCCGAGACCAAAAAGAGCATCCGCACGATGTCGGTAAGCGATGCGGTTCTCGATCTCGACATGACCGGCGCCCCCGTTGTGCTCTTCCGCCATGCGGGCTCCGGACGGATCAATGTCGTCTATCGCCGGACCGACGGGA
>RFZR01000200.1 GCA_009920595.1 Alphaproteobacteria bacterium
GGGCTTTGTAAAATTCAATTTGCCCAATGAACATGCGGTCTATCTGCATGACACGCCGATGCGCAAACTCTTTGCCAACACGGATCGTGCTTATTCCCATGGCTGTGTGAGAGTTGAGAATCCCTTCTCGCTCGCTGCGATGGTTTTGAACAATCCGAAATATGCCGAAGATGCATTGAAGTCTTACATCGGTCGTGATGAACGCGTTATCAAATTAGACGAACCGCTCCCCGTACATTTGGCCTATTTCACGGTGATCACGGGTGAAGATGGTCAACTTCGGCGACTTGGTGATATCTATGGTTCTGGATCAGCATCGTAATTTCGCGGCCCTGAAATAACAGCAAAGCAGGCATCATCGGTTTCGGGTGGTCTTTACTGATAAAGGCCGATAGAAGAGCGCGATCGGTCTTACGACGCGACCTTCGGATGTCCTATGCAGAAATTCTCAATTGGCCCGCTTGAATGGGCGCTGCTCATCGGTCTTTCGATCATTTGGGGCGGCTCCTATCTTTTTATGAAGGTCGCGGTTGCCTCGGTCCCCGTTTTGACAATTGTCTTCGCGCGTGTCGCACTCGGCGCTTTCGCGCTTGCGCTCGTCATTCTTTTGATCCGCACGCACTTTCCAAAAGGCGTTGGCGTCTGGCGTTCCTTCCTTGGCATGGGCATCATCAACAATGTCATCCCGATGAGTCTCATTGTCTATGGAACAAGCAAGATTGATGCGGGTCTTGCCTCAATCATCAATGCGATGACGCCGCTCTTCGCGATCATCATCGCCCATTTTGCAACAACCGATGAGCGTTTCACAGCCAATCGCTTGATTGGCGTGGCTTTGGGTGTATGCGGTGTAATTGTTCTTATTGGCCCAAGTTTTCTTTTCAATACAGAAATCAATCTCTGGGGAGAATTGGCCTGTCTTGCAGCGACATTATCTTACGCATCAGCCAGTATTTTTGGTCGTCGCTTCGCGCGCATGAAATTGCAACCCATACAGATTGCCTTCGGTCAAACGGCCTCAGCATCTCTCGTGCTGCTTCCAATCTCTTTTGTCATTGATAAGCCTTGGACTCTTGTCATGCCGACGGAAGAGGCGATCTTGAGCATTGCCGCATTAGGAATTCTCTGCACGGCCATCGGCTATTTGATGTATTTCCGCGTGCTCAATAATTCAGGTGCTGTGGCCGTTGCGCTTGTAACGCTTTTGATTCCGCCAAGCGCTTTGGTGCTTGGTATTTTCGTGCTTGGCGAAACGCTATCCCTCACCGATCTCATCGGTATGGGACTGATCGGCATCGGCCTGGTCATCGTAAATTTTAAATTGAAATCAGCTCACACGATCAGTGAGCGGAACACCGCCACAACATCTTCATAGACGGCTTTTTTAAAGGGAATGACAAGCGAAGGTAATGTTTCCAACGCTGCCCATCGCCAATTTTCAAATTCGGGCTTATGGCCCCCTGGTGGTTCAAGAATATTGATCTCGCTGTCTTGCCCTTCAAAACGGAACGCGAACCATTTTTGCGTCTGACCGCGATATTTTCCTTTCCATGCCGATTTTGCGACATCCGGCGGAAGATCATAGGTTAGCCACTGCGGTGCTTCGGCAATGAGGGAAACGCTTGTCACACCGGTCTCTTCGGCAAGTTCGCGCAAGGCCGCCGGATAAGGCTCTTCATCTTTATCAATTCCACCTTGCGGCATTTGCCAAGAATGGTGAGCGTCAACATGTTCGGGACCCGCTTCGGCGCGGCGCTGGCCTACAAAAATCAACCCCTGACGATTGACGAGCATAATGCCGACATTGCGACGATAAGGCAGATCCTCGTAACGCATACCGACTACCTTTGCTGCAACAACACTGCACTTGCTGGAACCAGACGAACCCCTTGCGCGGCCAAGCCTTCGCTCCACTTCTTTAGGCGCTCTATCGCAAGAGGTGTGATCACCGCAACCCCCAAAGCCGAACCATTCTTTTTTGCCTCAGCCGTCAATCGCTCGAGAGCTTCATCAATCCCGTTTGACGGCACATCACGATGGATCAGAATGTCGATCCGCGCATGATTGGTCTGCGGTGCAGATGTTGTTTTGTCGGGCAGGGAATGGGTGACTAAACCAAGCCCACGCGTTTCGGCTTGGCGAGTGAGGAGGTCTTTAACATCCGGTGTAATCAACCCATCCGATCCAGAAATCGCGAGTAGGCCCGCATAACCGGCAACCCGCGCCATCGACCATTTCAAGCGGGTGAGATTTTCAGCTTCCCCCGCTGTCGACATAAGAGCCTTCGGTCCGGCATCTTCAAAAATCTGTTCTCGGGATATGAGCGGGACATCCAGAAACACTTCATGTCCTTCTTCCCGAATTTCACCTGATTGTCGATCGATCTCGCGCGCATAGGGTGAGAGGGCAAAAGACATGTCGCTCGGCAAGCGCAAAATGGCTTCGAGCGTGGCCAGCTGTCCGATGCCCGCTCCGCGAAGAATGATGGCGACGCGAGGCTCCATTGGGGCGGGTTCCGCTTGCGGCGGCAGCGGTCGCGCATAAACGCTGAGGGGCGTAGCGCCATCATCGGCGCGAATCGGCAAGACGCCTTCAGGAATAATTTCAATCAAACGCGGATCAGGTGCGGGCGGCAATCCATGCGGCGACAAAGGACGACGCGCCGCGCTTTTAACAACCGGCTCTCCCGGCCAATCAATGGGCACAATCACAGTGGGTAAAGGCGGCGCGCGAAACCAACCTTTATGCCAAGCGATACCCAGCGCCCCCAATGTCATCAGAGTCAAAACACTCATCGCAATCGCGAAAGATGCATGAGGCCCTGAGGAACCCTGAATTGCCGTTGGGGAAGATGATTCTAATGACGGCAAAGGCGTCGCTTCTGACATCGACATGGAGACGCTCACTTAAACGGAGAAGAAGAGACGTCATGATCGATGAAAAGCGGAAATTTCCCGTTAATTCATGATTCAAATTTTAAGGAAGCGAGAACAATTTTGCCCTCGCTTCTTTTGATGCTCAATTCGCTGGCGTTGTATCTTTTGACGGCTCAGCGAGGCTGCCTGATTTGATACCGCGCAACAGATCAAGCGCATATTGCAATTGCTTATCCTGTTTGGGATCAGCGGGAACATAGGCCGATGAACCGCCTTGCTCATTCGCGCCATTCTTCAAATGGCCCTTCAGAGCTGCTTCACCCTTGGTCTCGTCCTTGCCTTTGATTTCATCCGGCACATCTTGCAGCACCTGAATGTCAGGATCGATACCCTTGGCTTGGATCGAACGTCCTGACGGTGTGTAATAACGCGCGGTTGTCAAACGCAAGGCACCACTGGGGCCTAAAGGAATAATCGTCTGCACCGAGCCCTTACCGAAAGAGCGTGTGCCGATGATGGTTGCGCGTTTGTGATCTTGCAAAGCGCCGGCAACGATTTCAGACGCGGATGCTGAGCCGCCATTGATCAAAACCACAACAGGTTTACCACCCGTCAAATCTCCCGAGCGGGCGACATAACGTTGCGCGTCATCAGGATTGCGACCGCGCGTTGAAACAATTTCGCCGCGCTCCAAAAACGCATCGGAAACCGCAATCGCTTGATCAAGCAAACCGCCCGGATCATTACGAAGATCGACGATATAGCCTTTGAGCTTATCAGCAGGTATATTCTTCGTGGCTTGATCAATCGCATTTTTCAAACCATCTGATGTCTTCTCGGTAAATTGCGTGATGCGGATATAGCTCACATCATT